>JBCQUO010000094.1:0-4112 GCA_047173955.1 Rikenellaceae bacterium | reverse complement strand
ACCCCTCAAATAGCAGCAAATAGTCGATTGTTTGAAAAAGAAAAAGCTCCGATACTTATTGAGTATCAGAGCTTTACGAGGTTTTAACCTCCCTTTGTTGCGGTGTGTAGGGGACTCGAACCCCTGACCCCGTGCGTGACAGGCACGTATTCTAACCAGCTGAACTAACACACCTTTTTGCTGATTGCGTATGCAAAGGTACAATAAAAATCTATTTCTGCAAACTTTAAACCGACTTTTTTTACTTTTATTCGCTTTTTTTGAAGAACGAAAACTGAACACTTCCATAACTCCTTGATTGCCAAAAGCAAGGATGGTCGTCGAAACTAACCCCTTTGGAGTGCTCAAAAATCAAGATTCCATCTTCGCGCAACAATTCACCATCCAACACCAACTTTATGACCTCTTCGCTCCCATCCAAATCGTAGGGGGCATCCGAGAAAATTATGTCGAACTGCTTCGTGCAGCTTCGCAGATACAAAAAAACATTCGCTTTGACAGCATACAAATTCTTCGCACCCAACTCCGCCGCACTCTTGCGTATGAAGTTATAGTGCACGGCGTTGATCTCGACCGAAGTCACCGAACGCACCCCTCGAGAGACAAACTCGTAGCTAATAGAGCCAGTCCCTGCAAATAGATCCAACACATCGCACTCCTCAAAATCGACAATGTTATTGAGGACATTAAAGAGGTTCTCTTTAGCAAAATCGGTCGTTGGACGCGCACGCAAGTTCTTGGGTGGAGTGATCAGGCGGCCTTTATACTCTCCGCTTATTATTCGCATAAAACAATGTTTTTATAGGGGAGTTATATTTTTCCCTGATTATAATTTTTAGTTAATAATTGCTCATTTTGGATTTCGCATAAATAGGCTGTAGTGGCTCCTACCGCCTATACTTGCAAAATCAAAAAGGGGGAGCTAGTTGCTAAAAAGTATTTTAGAGAGAAATTATAACTCCCCTATAGTAATTTTTTAGCAACTTTTCGAGGTCGCGCCCTCCGCCTGTTATATATATGGTATAGGTCGTTAGATCGTACCCCTCACCCACGCGCGCTGTCCAGTATAGAACATCGGCAATACCCTTCACCTCGAAAAGCTCGGCAAAGAGACGATCGCCCCCATTAAAAAGCAGCAACGTAAGCAGAGAGGAGTCCTCCGAGAGGGAGATCTGAAGCTCATGACCGCGCCCTCGAGCAGGGGTCAACAGTGGAGTGGTAAAACTTTTTTGACCTCTATATACCCCATTGATTTGGGCGAGCAGATCTGTAGCCACAACAACAATAGCCGAGGTCACATCGTCTTGACGGATGACCACACTCTGTTCGCTGTGGGGATTTAGATTAATGCCTGCAGCACGCAGATGGTCCTCGACCGACTGTTCCTCGCTCAACAAAGAGGTTGGGACCAACATCGCTTTGGACGTCTCTAGAGAGATTATAACATCTTGGTCCGAAGCGGTGAGGCTATCGAACGAAAAATTATGTCCACTCGAAGTTATTCGAATGGACACAATATTGGGGTTTGTATGAGTATTACTCCCAGTTTCCTGCCTCATTGTTACCGCCCTCCATAGATCCGAACTTGATACCGGGATACTTGTTGAAGTTATTAAGGTCATTGTCAATCAAGTTAACGATCAACTGACGATACTTCACAGTGTCTAGGTATTGAGTGTAAGGAACACGACACTCTACGATTGGGATAACCACGCGTGACTCTGTCTCGATCTTATCTGCCATAAGAGTGAACTCACGTTTGTTGTCTGTGGTAGGCACATAGCGAAGCTCTTTGACCTGCTCTACAGTTAGCTTGCGAGGTGCGAAGATAGTATCAATTACAGCGATACTAAATTTCTCAATATTCTTCTGCTTAGTAAGAAGAAGTTGAGCCATACCTACAGAGTCATCCTCATCATAGATTTTACGCTCCAATACCAAAGAGTCGTTTAACACGAAGTTAATCAATGTATCGAAGTCCTCTGTGAACATTTGGTACTTTGATTTGAAAGCGCGCTCCGCCGTACGAACATCTTTGATTCGCTCGACAATTGCTTTTTCCTTTTCGGCTCTCTCTTTATCGAAATTAATCGGTGTTGAGATCTGAAGATAGATAACGTAGATAAGTCCCACGATAGCTACGGCAAGAAGTAGTTGAAAAAATTTTCTCATTTTAAATATTTGTTATTAAGTTTGTATGCTTTTTAATTTAAATAGTGCATCTTTGTACCCAGCATCACCTTAAAAACAAAACCGCACCAATGCACAATAATAGTATCGCGTCCCAAATTTACACTAAAATTTCTTTTGAAACAACTGTTAACCAAAAAATAATAGTAGAAAAGTTATCAAATTTCATTTCTGATCCCAATTTCGAGTCTATTTTCGTACTTAATGGCTATGCGGGCACTGGAAAAACTACGATTATCTCCGCTTTGGTTAAGAGTCTCGACGACCTAAAAATCAAGAGTGTCATGCTTGCCCCTACGGGCCGAGCGGCCAATGTGTTAGCGAGGTATTCGGGGCGCGCTGCATATACTATCCACAAACGTATCTATCGCGAAAAGACCAATGCCGACTACGAATCTAAGTTCTCGCTGAACTACAATCGCGAGGTCGACACAATTTTTATTATCGACGAGGCCTCAATGTTGTCAAATTCGACGGGTGATGGAGCGATTTTCGGAAGTGGTGCACTTTTGGACGATTTGGTGAGCTATGTGCGAAGCGGCAAAAGATGTCGACTCATTGTGGTGGGCGACAATGCGCAGCTCCCACCCGTGGGGGCCGATTATAGCCCTGCTCTCGACAAATCGGTGATGAGGCAATATGGCGATGTCGTATACGCCACAATGGACGAAGTGGTCCGCCAACAGGCAACATCGGGGATCCTCTTCAACGCAACACTCGTGAGGTGTATGCTAGAGAGCGGAATATACGAAATTCCACGCTTTGACCTTAACTTCCCCGACATTGATAAAATCGAAGGGGGCGAGTTCACCGAGAAATTGCAGGATTGCTACGATAAATATGGCCGTGACGAGACAATCGTTATCACCCGATCCAATAAACGCGCCAATAGATACAACGAGGGTATACGCCGTTTTAGCCTCTGCGCCGAGGAGCAGATCGAAAGTGGTGATATGTTGATGATCGTGCGCAATAACTACCACTACACCGAACGTATCAAGGACTCCCAAATGGCCTTTATAGCCAATGGCGATGTAGCTGAGCTAACCAAGATCAAGCGCTTCGAGGATCTCTATGGATTTCATTTCGCGCGCGCTGTGCTCTCGTTTGGCGACTATAACCAAGATATAGAGTGCAATATCCTCCTCGACACACTATCGAGCGAATCCCCTGCCCTGAGCTACGAAGATAGCAAGCGGCTGTTCTGGGAGGTCGAGAAGGATTACCTTGAGATCAAAAGCCGAATTAAGAGATTCAACGAGATACGGAGCAACTCCCACTTCAACGCCCTACAGGTGAAGTTCTCCTATGCCGTCACCTGCCACAAAGCCCAAGGCGGACAGTGGAGAGCGGTGTTCATAGATAAATGTATATTTGGCGACGAGGAGATGTCTCGCGATATGCTCAGATGGCTCTATACCGCCATTACGCGTGCCACAGATAAGCTATACTTCGTTAACTTCGACGAGAGATTCTTTGGTGAATGATGAATGATGAATGATCATTGATTAACGCCGATAATGATGAATTAACCATTCATCATTCACCATTCATCATTCATCATTCATCATTATTTTACCACCTCGCTTTGGGGAGGGATGGGGCCGCGACTTGATTTCCCCCAACGGGGGAATAATATAAAATGAGTACCATGAACCGAAAGCTTGCTTTCAAGGTTTATGGTACTCATTTTATATTAAACGTTCACTAAAGGTGAACTTTAAAGTCGCGGTCTCCACAACACACAAAGCGCAAGGAAAACAAATCACAGCTTGCTGTGCGCCCGCCGGCGTTAGGCAGTCTAGCCTCTTAAAACAGCCTCTTAACCTGAGTTTTGGATAAGAAAAATTCTTATTTTCAGGTTGGTTCATATTATTTTTCTTATCCAAAACGCAGGTTATCGGCTTTGAAAAAGCCGAGAT
>JBCQUO010000031.1:0-28468 GCA_047173955.1 Rikenellaceae bacterium | reverse complement strand
TGGCTGGTTCAGACTTGCGTCCATTGACCAATATTCCTCACTGCTGCCTCCCGTAGGAGTCTGGTCCGTGTCTCAGTACCAGTGTGGGGGGTTAACCTCTCAGTCCCCCTATGTATCGTAGTCTTGGTGAGCCGTTACCTCACCAACTAACTAATACAACGCATGCCCATCTATAACCGCCGGAGCTTTCAATTACAAACGATGCCGTTTGTAATGTTATGGGGTATTAGTACCAATTTCTCAGTGTTATTCCCCTGTTATAGGTAGGTTGCATACGCGTTACGCACCCGTGCGCCGGTCGCCATCAAATCCGTCCGAAAACTTCATTATGCTGCCCCTCGACTTGCATGTGTTAGGCCTGCCGCTAGCGTTCATCCTGAGCCAGGATCAAACTCTCCATTGTAAAAATGTTTTATTTAATGTCTGTGCTCTGAATCTCAAAGTTATTGCTTGATATATTTTGTAAGAGATAAATCTCTTTAAACATAAACTTTTAATAGCTGCTCAATTACTCCAAAGAACGTCGTTTTATATATGGTATAAAACTGTTTCTAAATCTTATTCCCAACCTCGCTTCGTTGTGCGTTTCGGAAGGGACTGCAAAGGTAAGACCTTTTTTCGTAACTTCCAAATTTTTCGAAAAAAAATTTCATTCTATTTTCATTTCGTTCGCCGATCTGAACAGAAGAGATTTTTTAATTCTCAATTCGCAAGGTGGATATTTTCAAGAACTCTCGCTTTACTTTCATCCGATTTACTTAACCGTAAAACCGTTTGTCGTATTGCGGTTGCAAAGGTAAGCATTATTTTTTAATCTCCAAATATTTTAGAAATATTTTTGAAAAAAGTTTTTTGCTTCATTTTTGAGCTTCGACCAACACCTCCTAAAAAGCATTAACCATTATAGACTCAAAAACCCTTACAGCTCTCGACTTCGTTAGAACTTTGCAACCGCGTTTCCCCGATTGCGAGTGCAAAGATGGTGCTTTTATTTCGTCTTTGCAAATATTTTGTGAACTATTTTTCATCACTTTTTAACACCTCTAGCTCTAAATCCTTGTGGTCAGCGATTTAGACACGAAACTTTTTTCGATAATTCTTCGCCTCTATATATAATATATAGGTATAGGTTTTATGCCCCACCATCTACTCTACGACCCTACGATTTTTGAGGGCGTGGGTAATGGTCATTTCATCGACATATTCGAGTTCATCGCCGAATCCGATACCTCTAGCGATGGTCGAAACCCTCACTTTATCGTACCCCTTGAGTCGATTCATAATATAAAAAAGTGTCGTTTCGCCCTCGATTGAGGTCGAGATTGCCAAGATCACCTCCTTCACTTCATCTCTTTTGACACGCTCCAACAGCAAATCAATCTTCAAATCCGAAGGTCCCACCCCCTGCATGGGAGAGATCACCCCTCCCAAGACGTGGTAAAGCCCCTTATATTGGCGTGTATTTTCGACAGAAAGGAGATCAGCGACCTGTTCGACGACACAAATTGTCGATCTATCGCGCTGTGAATCTTGACAAATTGGACATGTAGGTTCGTCCGAGAGGTTATTACACTCGCTACAGCAGTTGATTTTTGTGCGAAAATCATCTATGCTACGCGTCATATCCGCCACCGAGTCGCTCTCCATTTTGAGAATATGGAGCGAGAGGCGCAGCGCTGTGCGTTTTCCTATGCCGGGCAACTTCGTAAGTTCGCCCACTACATCTTCTAAAAGTTTAGACACGATTATATAACCTCTAAACGTTTACTCTCGACCCAGCCTTGGCGGCCATCGGCAATAACGATCTGGCTCCACCCCTCCAAAGAGGAGATAACACCCACCTTTGTACCCGCATGGAGCACAAAGAGGTCGGTCGAAGTGGTGGTAGGTGAACTTTTGGCCGACAATGAGCTCGACATAACGATCGCCTCCTTGTTGTTGACAACCTCCTCGCGTTCGCTCACGGCATAGAAGGTCGAGATAAACATAACCACACCACACGCCAAGGCCCCATAGAAACCCATTTTGCGTTTGGAGAGCTGCTTGGAGAGGAAAAAGATAATCAGAAAGGCCAATATACCTCCCCATGCAACGATAGAGATCACGCTCCACCCCAATATAGTGAGTGAGCTACCTACAACCTCGCTCCACTCCGCCAAAATAAATTTGGGGATCGGCTCAATCTTATCTTTGGTTTCGGCCTGCGCCACCTCGATATTATATTTGGTATCTGCATCCGAGGGGTCCAACTTCAGTGCTCGGTGGTAGTAGAGCAACGATTTTGCTATAGCTCCATTTTTGAAATAGCTATTGGCGAGGTTATAATACAACGGCACCGAGATTAGCTCTTGGGCCTCTATAGCTTTGTAGTGTTTGATAGCTCGTTTGAAGTCGTTGTTGATATAGGCGTTATTGGCCTCTGTCCACAACTCATCGGCCGACATCTCCTCGATAGGGACCACCACAGGAGCTACACTCGCCTCCGTTTGCAGAGTATCAACATCGCTTTGGGCCATCACTGGGGCGACAGCGACTACTATTATATATAGGAGTGTTATAAATATTCGTTTCATATGAATCTTTGTTATTGATATTTGTTAGGGCTTGAGGTTTCAAACCCTAACAAACTTTTTACTTAACGTTTTACCTGAGTTTCGATATTGGAGATCAACTTCAGCGCCTGAGCATATACCTCGCCCATGTGTGCCGCTGCGAGTGGTGAGTACTGAGCCTCATCGCACTGCGTGATGATCTGCGAGAACTCCTTGATGTCCTCCGCCACAACTCCGCGCTTATTGAGCTCCTCGCGGACATTTTCGCGTGTGAGGTTGGCAACTGGGATATTGAACTTATCGCTCATATAACCCCACAGAGCCCTCAACATCTCCTCATAGAAAGCACGTTCATTCTGCTCGGTCATATACTTCTTGGCCTCCTTGAAACGTTGCACCGCAACTTTATTGGCTCTCTTGCCCTTGGCCAAAGCCACATTATCCGAGACACTTATCCTACGCTTAAGCACCACAAAGGCGATAATAGCAACCACAAGCAGTGCCAATAGCGAGATAAAATAACCTCCCGACAATATAAATGGAGTCACCACGTGCGAGAAGCCTCCGCTATTGATCTTTATGAATCGAATATCTCGGCCCAACATCTTAACATCCTCCTTAGACAAGACTCTTTGAACCGAGCCCGAGCCACCTGCCGACGATGACGACGCGCTTTGATCTGCCGCAACATCTATTACAAATGGCTGAGTTGACCTCACCACATAGATCTCTTGTTGGGGATCGAAGTAGCTGAACTCGACAGATGGGATTGTATATTCGCCCTCCGAACGGGGGATGAATGGGTACTCAAACTGTTTGTATCCACTTCCGCCACTCGTCGTCAAGTTGATCGACTCCGTGGTCTTGACGTTGTATTGTTCGAATGATTCGGGGAAGGCAACTTTGGGCGCTTGAACAAACGACAAGTTACCACTTCCCTCGACCTTGAGCGTAAGTGTCGATGCTGAGTTCGAAGCCAAGTCACGCTTGGGGGCTACCTCCACAACATCGAAACTTCCGACCGCACCCGAGAACGACGCTGGAGCACCCGAAGGGAGATTCTTCACATCTATTTTGACCTCTGGGGCCGAGATGCTTCGTCTCACATTGTGCACCTCATGACCTCCACCAAAGAATGGATCTATGGTTCGACTCTGAACGATCACCTGCGCGATGACATCCATCTGCGCGCCACCGATCACCAATTCGCCAGACTGCTGGGGATATAGGATATAGTCCCTCAACACCTGCGTCTCATATACCTTCCCGTTGTATGTCTCCCTTTGTGTTTGGGGTGTTCCACTACGAGGCACCTCTTGGCTCCAGAAGCCATTGAACGTAGGCATCTTTTCGCCTTCGGACCCCACGATCGGCACCCTCGAATATAGCTTTATGGTTGCACGGAGCGGCTCACCTTTGTATAGTGACCTGCGCGACACGATCGTGCGGATCAATATATCGTCACTCGCTATTCGCCCCTCGGGGTTGATCGACTCTTGTTGTTGTTGCTGCTGCGACGATGATCCACGACGCGAACTCGACGAACCACCCATAGAGCCAGTCGCGGCACTCTCTGCCACAACCTCGATAGGGAGTTTCTTGGTCCCGTAATTTGCGCCATCGACCTTCACCTTTGCACTCCCGATAGAGAAGTTTCCAGCCTCTTGGGCCACCAACACATAGGTGTACGATACATTCACACTCCGAGTCATACTTCCATTGATGCTCTGAATCGACATCCCCTGCGACATCGCAGGACCTGCCAAAACCTCGAAACCCTTGAAGTCGGGAGCCGAAAATGTATTATCCTCGGGCGACGCATTCAGAGCGAATTCAACCCTAAAAGTCTCGCCCACGGCGACCATCATAGGTGCATTCGTAGTAAAGGTGACACCCTCCGCCGCCACGGCCGAGAAGAGCATCATTAGTAACACTGTAAAAGTGAGAGATATGCGTGAAAATAGTCTGTAAATCATATGTACGAAACGTAATACCTAATCGTTTTATTGCAGTGGAGCGAAAGATTTCTCAACCCTTCGCTCCACGTCTGTCTAACTAAAATATTCTAGTGCTTGAAATCAACAAAGAAGTCGTTTCCTTTATCATCAACAATAATAAATGCAGGGAAATCCTCAACGTAGATTTTGCGCACAGCCTCCATGCCCAACTCTGGGAAGTCAACCACCTCGACCGACTTGATAGAGTTCTTGGCCAACACCGCCGCTGGACCTCCGATAGATCCCAAGTAGAAACCACCATTGCTTTGACACGCGTCGGTCACCTGTTGCGAACGGTTACCCTTAGCGACCATCACCATCGAGCCGCCTGCCTTTTGGAACAGGTCAACATAGCTATCCATACGTCCTGCTGTTGTGGGACCGAAACTTCCCGAAGCCATACCCACTGGAGTTTTGGCTGGACCTGCGTAATATACTGGGTGCTTCTTGAAGTACTCAGGCATCTCTTTGCCCTCGTCCAACATCTGCTTGATCTGTGCATGGGCAATATCGCGCGCCACGATCAACGTACCCTTCAAGTTCAAACGTGTTTTGATTGGATACTGCGACAAGATCTCGCGCACTTTTTCCATTCCCTCGTCCAAGTCAATATCTACGGCTGGAGACATTGCAGGTGGTTGAGATGGAAGGAAACGAGCTGGATTCTTCTCCAACTGCTCCAAGAAGATACCATCCTCGGTGATCTTCGCTTTGATATTGCGGTCTGCCGAACAGCTCACACCGATCGCTACGGGGCAAGATGCCGCATGGCGTGGAGCGCGGATAACACGAACATCGTGCACCAAATACTTACCACCAAACTGAGCACCTACACCGCACTCCTGACAAATCTTAAGGATCTTCTCCTCCCACTCTACATCTCTAAAGCAGCGTCCGCCCTCATTTCCCGATGTTGGAAGTGAATCCAAATAACCAGCCGAAGCCTTCTTCACAGTTGCCAAACACATCTCCGCCGAAGTTCCACCGATACAAACCGCCAAGTGGTAGGGAGGACATGCCGAAGTACCAAGGTCCTTGATCTTATTTTTGATAAAAGCGGTCAACGAAGCCTCGTTCAACAACGCCTTAGTCTCTTGATAAAGGAATGTTTTGTTGGCCGAACCACCACCCTTTGTCATAAACAAGAATTTGTAGTGGTTACCCTTAGTTGCATATATATCTATTTGCGCAGGGAGATTGTTGCCCGAGTTCTTCTCCTCAGTCATGGTGAAAGGCACCACTTGAGAGTATCTCAAGTTACGCTCCTTGTATGTCTCGTACACACCGCGAGTGATACACTCTGCATCATCCACACCTGTATATACATCCTCACCCTTCTTTGCCACGCAGATCGCTGTTCCTGTATCTTGACACGTTGGAAGCTCGCCCTCTGCTGTCACACATTGGTTAAGGAGCATTGTGTAGGCTACGAACTTATCGTTATCTGTAGCCTCATCGTCGTTCAATATATTGTTTAGCTTTTGGAGGTGTGCAGCTCTGAGGTAGAACGACACATCCGAATATGCCTCTTTCGATAGAAGCTCAAGACCTTTAGGGTCAACCTTCAAAATCTTACGACCGTCGCACTCTACGACCTTTACATACTCCTTTGTGAGGAGGCGATACTGAGTTGTATCTTCGCCCATTGGTAGGGGCTCCTGATAGATAAATTCAGACATAATATTTTATATGTGTTTTGTTTATTTTATGGTCACAAATTTATAAAAATATTTGGGATTGTGCACCCTCGAACTCAATTTTTTTAACCTCTACTTATCAAAATTCTTTTTGCCTAGCTCCAAAAACTCTATATAGGCCTCAACATCGAGGTCATAGCCGCGCGGTGGGGCCAACTGCTCACCCTCCAACCCCTCTATTATATAGTATGGTTGGGCATTGACTCCATACCTCTCCATGGCAATATAGGAGTTAACCCGACCAATGCTCTTTAGCACACGCCCCGAAGATGTTGTCACCCACTCCGACTCGGGGAGCTCATGCTTGTCGTCCATATAGAGCGCCACGACAACATAATCTTCGCGCAACAGACGGTTCACCTCCGCGTTGCTCCAAACGTTTTGCTCCATCGCGCGACAGTTGACACATCCGTGGCCCGTGAAATCTATGAGCAGAGGTTTATTCACCTCGCGTGCATAGTCGCGCGCCTGCTCCAAATCATAAAAACCGCTCAATCCATTGGGGAACGACTTGGACATTATGTCGCTATACTTCACCTGCTGCGAGGGGGTGGGCTGAGGGGGTGCGTAGCTGCTTTGCGACATCACAAAATCTTGGGTCTCGATGGGTGGCAGGTATCCCGACAGAGCGCGCAGGGGTGCCCCCCACATCCCGGGAACCATATATACCACAAACGAAAAGACCGCAATAGAGGCGAAGAGTCTCCCCACTCCGATAGTTTTTACCTCCGTGTCGTGCGCAAAGCGAATTTTACCAAGGAGATAGAGCCCCAACAGCCCAAAGACCACAATCCAGATAGCCAGATAAACCTCCCTATCGAGCAATCCCCAGTGGTAGGTCTGATCCGCCACGCTTAGAAATTTCAATCCCAGAGCGATCTCCAAAAAGCCCAGCACCACCTTCACCGACGATAACCACCCTCCACTTTTGGGCATGGTTTTTAGCATCGTGGGGAACATCGCAAAGATCGCAAATGGCAGGGCAAAGGCGCACGAAAAGGCGAAGATAGTGGCTATCGGCATCCAAAATTCGCCCTGCGTCGAGGAGATCAAAACGCTCCCCACGATGGGCCCCGTGCACGAAAACGAGACCAACACAAGGGTCAAGGCCAAGAAAAAAATACCCACAACACTACCCTTCTCGGCTCTGCTATCGCTACGGTTGACCCAACCGCTGGGAAGGGTCAGATCGAACGCCCCGAAAAACGACGCTGCAAAGAGCATAAAGAGGACAAAAAAGATGATATTAGGGAGCCAATGTGTAGCCAACCAATTGAAGATATCGGCCATCACTGCATCACCACCCAACACATAGGTAATCAAGACAATAGCCCCTATGGGGAGGGTATACAACGCCACGATAAAGAGGCCATACAAAGAGGCCTTCCACTGCCCCCCTTTATCGCCCTTCATAAAGTACGAAATGGTCATGGGAACCATCGGAAAAACACAGGGGGTAAGCAGCGCTGCAAACCCCCAAAGTATAGCCTCCACGATCCCCCACCACACGCTTGCCGTGGAGGTAGAGCCGAGGGGGATCACCACCTCAAATTGCTGTTCGGTGGGGGGCATGCAGCTCCCATCGTTACACACCATCCACTCCGCGGAGATAACGATTTTTTCGGTCGTTGGGCCCACCACTTTGATCTCTTGGGCAAAGATCACCACACCCTCGAAATAGCTGATCTTCATCTCAAAAATATCGTCATAGTAGGAGGTTGGCTCCTGCGACGACACTACCCCACCAACTAGCTCTACACCAGCAGGTAAGTCAAACTTAACGGATGTGGGAGTGGGGCCATTTTTATCCATATCGGTGCCATAAATATGCCACCCCTCGTCGATGGTGACCGTTGTCGACACCGTGAATGTTTGGTCGCCCGAAGGCTCTATTTTAGGCTCACTCCACTGCACCTGCGCAAAGAGCGATGGGACAGAGAGGAGAAGCGACAAAAGCGAAAAGATTATTCTGTTCATTGAGATCTCGATTTTTGAAGTAACGTAATTTTTACAAAAATAGTACAATATATGAGAAAAACGCTAAACGAGCCATAATAATGTAAAAAATAGAATAACAAAGAGTTTGAAATCCAATGGCAAATGTCTATCTTTGTGGTCAAAATTTGCTTTTAAAATAAACACCATGGAATATAATTTCAAAGAACTAGAGCTCAAATGGCAACAACGCTGGAGAGAGAACAAAACATATAAGGTCGAGGTAGATGGCTCCAAGCCAAAATTCTATGTCCTCGACATGTTCCCCTACCCTTCGGGTGCAGGACTTCATGTGGGACACCCACTAGGCTATATAGCCTCAGATATCTATTCGCGCTACAAACGTCTGTGCGGATTCAATGTGTTGCACCCAATGGGTTACGACGCATTTGGATTGCCTGCGGAGCAATACGCGATCCAAACTGGGCAACACCCTCGTGTGACGACCGACAAGAATGTGGCACGTTACCGCGAGCAGCTAGACAAGATCGGATTTAGTTTCGATTGGGACCGCGAGGTTAGGACCTGCGACACGGAGTACTACAAGTGGACTCAGTGGGCATTTGTCAAGATGTTTGGCCACTTCTACAACAACGACACAAAGAGCGCCGAGCCTATCGAGAAGCTAATCGAGGCTTTCGAGAAATCGGGCACCGAGGGGGTCAATGTGGCACAAACCGCGGAGCTTAAGTTCTCGGCCGCAGAGTGGAACTCAAAGAGCGAGAAAGAGAGGGAGACAATCCTTCAAAACTATCGCCTAGCATTCCGCGCCGACACAATGGTGAATTGGTGCGCTGGATTGGGCACCGTTTTGGCCAACGACGAGGTGAAGGATGGTTTGTCGGTTCGCGGAGGATTACCCGTGGAGCAGAAACGAATGAAGCAGTGGTTGTTGAGAGTTACGGCATATGCTGAGCGTATGTTGAGTGGACTCGATAAGTTGGAGTGGAGCGAGTCGCTCAAAGAGATCCAACGCAACTGGATCGGCAAGTCTACGGGTGCACAGGTATTCTTCGACATCAAGGACCACGCAGATAAAAAATTGGAGATCTTCACCACACGTCCCGACACGATCTATGGAACGACATTTATGGTTATCGCCCCCGAACATGAGTGGGTCGAGATGTTGACCACCGACGAGAATCGTGGTTCGGTAGAGGATTATATTGTCCAAGCCAAGAAGCGATCGGAGAGAGAGCGTATGGCCGACACCAAACGTGTGAGCGGCGCGAACACAGGATCATTCGCTATCAACCCATTCACGGGCACGGAGATTCCGATCTTTATTTCGGACTACGTGTTGGCTGGCTACGGAACAGGAGCTATCATGGCGGTTCCAGCCCACGACTCACGCGACTGGGCTTTTGCTCGTCACTTTGGCCTCGACATCATCCCTGTGGTGGAGGGTGGCAATGTGGAGGAGGCATCTTACGATGCTAAATCGGGCACGGTGATTAACTCGGGCGAGTTGAATGGCATGGATGTCAAAGAGGCGATCGTTAAGATGTTTGACGAGGTTGAGAAGAGGGGCTTAGGTAAGAGGCTCACAAACTACCGCCTACGCGATGCTATCTTCTCGCGTCAGAGATATTGGGGCGAGCCATTCCCAATCTACTATAAAGATGATGTTGCTTATCCACTCTCTGAGGATAAACTACCATTGGAGCTCCCAGCGATCGAGAACTTCGGCCCCACGGAGCAGGGCGAACCACCTTTGGCTCGTGTCGAGGGGTGGTGCACAGAGTCTGGAGAGCCATTTGAGTTGTCGACGATGCCCGGATTTGCTGGTTCGTCGGCATACTTCTTGCGCTACATGGACCCACACAACGACAAGGGGTTGGTGAGCAAGGAGGCTAACGACTATTGGAGAAATGTCGATCTATATGTGGGAGGTATCGAGCATGCAACAGGACACTTGATGTATTCGCGTTTTTGGAATATGTTCCTCTACGATTTGGGATATATCTGCGAGAGTGAGCCTTTCAAGAAGTTGGTTAACCAAGGAATGATCCAAGGTCGTTCTAACTTTGTATATAGAGTCGTGGGCACCAATAAATTTGTATCTTTGGGGCTTAAGGGCAACTACGACACCCAAGAGATCCACGTAGATGTAAATATCGTGAAAAACGACATCCTCGATACGGAGGCATTCAAGGGTTGGATGCCCGACTTTGCCGATGCGGAGTTTGAGTTGGAGGATGGCAAGTATGTGTGTGGATGGGCTGTTGAGAAGATGTCTAAGTCGATGTACAATGTTGTCAACCCCGATATGATTGTCGAGAACTATGGAGCCGACACATTGCGTATGTACGAGATGTTCTTGGGACCTTTGGAGCAATCTAAACCATGGGATACAAATGGTATTGATGGAGTCCACAAGTTCCTTCGCAAGTTCTGGAGACTATACTTCAACCGCGAGGGTGTGTTGTCGCTCAACGACCAGAAGGCTAACGACAAAGAGCTTAAGTCGCTTCACAAAACGATCAAAAAGATCCGCGAAGATATTGAGAACTTCTCGTTCAACACATCGGTCGCAGCGTTTATGATCTGCCTAAATGAGTTGGGCGAGTGCAACAAACGCGAGATCGCCGTTCCGCTCACGATCCTTATCGCACCATTTGCGCCTCATATTGCCGAGGAGTTGTGGGAGGTAGCAGGGTGTGAGGGTTCGGTGTTCGATGCTGCGTACCCCGTGTGCGAGGAGAAATATTTGGTCGAGAGTTCGTTCGAGTATCCAGTGATGATGAATGGTAAGCTACGTTTCAAGCAGACATATGACCTCGCGATGAACCCCAAAGATATTGAGGCTGATGTACTCACCAAGGAGGCTGCACAAAAGTGGTTGGAGGGCAAGAGCCCCAAGAAGGTGATCGTGGTGAAGGGTAAGATCATAAATATCGTATACTAAAGGGGAGGCCCCCCTAAATTCAAGATCTAAGTCATGAGATTGGCAGCACTTATAATATCTCTACTCACACTATCTCTCAACACATATGCGTTTGAAGATATGGAGGAGGATTTGAGAATTGAGATGTGGAGCAACCAAACGGCTCCACACTCCAACAATAATACCAAGGTGGAGAGCTACCCTAGGGTATTCAGAATTTCTAATACCACAGAAGCGGAGATGTTTGTATATGTTGCCGATCCAGAGAAAAATAGCGGCAAGGCGGTGGTTTTGTGCCCCGGTGGCGCTTATGGTACCTTGGCGATGGATAACGAGGGTATGTTGATGGCTAAGTGGTTCGCACAAAATGGAATCACTGCGGCGGTGCTTAAGTATAGACTCCCCAATGGGGTCAATGAGGTGCCGTTCGAAGATGCTGTGGAGGCAATCAGGATTATGCGTCAGAGGTCTCGACAGTTGGGGGTTAACCCCTCGCAGGTGGGTATCTTTGGAGCTTCGGCAGGTGGACATTTGGCCGCTAGCGTCTCTACAATGGCTGTAGGGGATCAAAAGCCCAACTTCTCTATTCTCTTCTACCCCGTGATCTCGAGCCAAAAGGGGCTTGCACACGAGGGGTCGTTCAACAACCTTTTGGGGGCGGAGCGAACCGAAGAGCTAAGCGAGAGGTACTCGATAGACAGGAGGGTCGATGGTGATACTCCTCCAGCGATCTTGTTCCACTGTAGCGACGACACGGTTGTTCCCTCGATGAATAGCGTGTTGTACTACAGCGAGCTGATTAAACATACACCCAAAGCGGCCCTTTACATCTTCCCTGAGGGGGGACACGGATGGGGCAACTATGACAATAAGGTTGAGTTTCAACCTCTGTGGCAGGAGTTGCTGTTGCAGTGGTTAGATAAACTTAACTCAAAAAACGAATAAACCTAAGGGGAGATCTAATTTCTCCCAAAATCACTTTTAAGCTACTAACCACCCCTTTTAGCTTTTACAAAATCGGTGGTAGGAGCCACTACCACCCACTTTTGCAAAATCAAAAATGGGAAATTATTAACTGAAAATTAAAATTCGGGAGAAAATAGAACTTCCCCTAATTCATCACCTAAATGAAAACCATAACAACAATTATCGCATCACTACTATTGGTGATCTCGACTCTCTCAGCCAAGAGCATAAGCTATGGTGAGGATCACTGCATCACAATTTGGAGCAATGAGACAGCGCCACATTCCAATGGGATCACCGAGGAGGAGAGCGAGCGCCGACCCAATATTTTGCAAAATATATCTACCGCACAGCTTCTAATTTTTGAGGCTAAGGGTGAGAAGAAAAGCGACCAAGCGGTTGTGATAGCTCCGGGAGGAGGTTACGTGATATTGGCTATGGACCGTTCGGGATATGAGATGGCTAAGTGGTTTGCCGAAAATGGAATCACAGCTGCTATTCTCAAATATCGCGTCCCCAATGGGGTCAAAGAGGTGCCATTTGAGGATGCTGTGGAGGGGCTTCGTGTGATGCGCACGCAGGCCGAAAGGTTCGGCTTCTCGCCCGACAAGGTTGGACTTATGGGCCTATCGGCTGGCGGACATTTGGCGGCCGTCACAGCTACGATCCCCGAGGAGGCGCAGAGACCTGACTTCTCGATCCTCTTCTACCCCGTGATTTCGAGCGAGGTGGGAGTTGGCGACAAAGGTTCTTTCGACAATTTAATGGGCAAGGGACGCACGCAAGAGCAGACCGACATATATTCGGCCGACAAACAGGTGAGCGCAACTACCCCACCAGCTATTATGTTCCACTGCGACGACGACAAGATCGTCCCCGCAATAAATAGTACTCGTTACTACAACTCCCTCAAGAGGTTTGGCATACCAGCCTCATTGCACATATATCCCACAGGGGGACATGGATGGGGAGCAAACGAGATGCTCTTCTCGGAGCTGTGGAAAGAGTCTCTACTTATGTGGCTCAACGAGTTAAATACAATAACTGAAGAATAAGAAGAAAAATAATTATTTAAAATAAAATGGCAGACAATTCAATTTTAATACGCCTCGATGGTCTAAAACTTAAGTACGAAGAGATTGGTGAGAAGCTCACCGACCCCGAAGTGATCTCGGACGTTAAACAATACATCCAGCTCACCAAGGAGTACAAGGAGTTGCAACCAATCATCGAGACATCGGATAGATTCCGCACAGCGATAGCAAACTTGGCGGAGGCCAAAGATGTTATGGCCAACGAGAAGGATGAGGAGTTCCGCGAGATGGCTCGTGAGGAGATCAACACCTTGGAGCCTGCGATCGAGCAGATGGAGGAGGAGATCAAACTACTCTTGATCCCCAAAGATCCTCAGGACAACAAGAATGCGATTGTCGAGATCCGTGGCGGTACGGGAGGTGACGAGGCTGCTATTTTTGCAGGAGACCTGTTGCGCATGTATATGAAATATGTGGAGACTAAGGGTTGGAAATATGAGATCACATCGTCGTCGGATGGAACTTCGGGCGGTTACAAAGAGGTTGTGATGAAGGTTTCGGGCGAGAACGTATATGGAACGATGAAGTATGAGTCGGGCGTGCACCGCGTGCAGCGCGTACCACAGACCGAGACCCAAGGACGTGTACACACATCGGCAGCATCGGTTGCGGTGCTTCCCGAGGCTGAGGAGTTCGATATCGAGATCTCGATGAACGATGTGCGCAAAGATATCTTCTGTGCATCGGGCCCGGGTGGACAGTCGGTCAACACCACCTATTCAGCGATCCGTTTGACTCACATCCCTTCGGGAATTGTGGTTCAGTGTCAAGACCAAAAGTCACAGCTCAAGAACTTCGACAAGGCTTTTGAGGAGTTGCGCACGCGCGTCTTTAACTTGGAGTATTCGAAGTATCTGGACGAGATCGCATCTAAGCGCAAGACATTGGTGTCGACGGGTGACCGTTCGGCTAAGATCCGCACATATAACTACCCTCAGGGACGTATCACCGACCACCGTATCAACTTCACGGTCTATAACCTTTCGGCATTTATGGATGGCGATGTTCAGGGTGTGATCGACCAATTGATCGTGGCGGAGAACGCTGAGCGATTGAAAGAGAGCGAGTTGTAGCACCGCGAGCTATGAAAAGGTTATCACTTCTAATCCTATACACACTTCTCTCGACCTCGCTCTTTGGAGTGGGGTTGAGCCAGAAGCCGCTCTATATTGTCAATGGCAAGGTGGTTGAGGGGGAGTTCGACACCAACTCAACACTTGTGGAGAGGATCGAATATCTGAGTGGCGAGGAGGCTGTCGAGATGTATGGAGTCGGGGCATCGAATGGTGTTGTGCTGGTTACCCTAAAGTTCGAGACTCCGCCCAAGTTTTCGGAGTCGGAGAGTCTGCGTGACCATATATCGCAGAGAATAACGTGGATAGATGAGGAGAACCCAGCGCAGGTGATCTTCAAATATAGGGTCGACCCCACGGGACGCATGGAGGTAGTCGAGATATTGAGTTCAGATAGCAAGAAGCTCACCAAGCGTATATATAAAGTTGTGGAGCAGATGCCTCTGTGGAGCTCCCCAGCACTAAATAGTGGCGAGGCTGTCGAGTCTTTTGGCACCGAGCGCATCAAGGTACCCTACAAAAAATAGCACAACCACACGATGTCAGACAGCCAAAAACATATAACCCTTTCTGAACTGCAAGGGTCCATTTCTCAAACCCTCCGCGAGCGGTTTGCACTGCCCGTATGGGTAAGTGCCGAGGTGTCGGACATCAAGGTCAACTACTCGGGCCACTGCTACATGGAGCTTATCGAGAAGGGTGAGAGCGATGGAGTGGCAAAGGCTCAGGCGAGGGCGGTTATTTGGCGCAACGCCTATCCACGAATTGTGGGATACTTCGAAGCGCAGAGCGGAGCTAAGTTGGAGCGTGGAGTGAAGGTTCTGGTCAAGGTGGTGGTGAACTACCACGAGATGTATGGCCTTTCGCTTCAGATCATGGATATCGACGCTACATATACACTGGGCGACATGGAACGCCAGCGTCAAAAGACAATCTCGCAGCTCCAAAGCGATGGCGTGTGGGATATGAACCGCGAGCAACCCATCCCCATGCTCACCCAACGCATAGCTATTGTTTCGAGCCGTACAGCGGCAGGTTACCAAGATTTTTGCAAGGAGCTTGGGCGCAGTGGCTACCACTTCGAAGTTACTCTTTTCGATTCGGTGATGCAGGGCAGCGGAGCCGAGGAGTCTATTATCGAGGCCCTGTGCGCGATTGCCGATGTTGAGGAGAGGTTCGATGGTGTCGCTATTATTCGAGGCGGAGGCTCTATCAGCGACCTTAACTGCTTCAATAGCTACCGACTAGCGAGCTATGTGGCACAATTTCCACTCCCCATAATCACGGGTATCGGCCACGACAAGGATATAAGCGTTGTCGACATGGTGGCACACGTACACCTCAAAACCCCCACCGCTGTGGCTGGATGGTTGGCCGAACGAAGCAAGAGTATCGAGGGGTGGTTGGATGGAGCCGCACAGACGCTCTTCGATATCGCGTCGTCAACATCGCGAAGCGAGGGGCTGAAGTTGGAGAGGTACGAAGCTGAGGTTCAATCCTTAGCGGCAACTTTTGTGGCGGAGCGAGGGGCAAAGGTTGACTCGGTGGAGAGAGATCTGTTGCATGAGAGCAGCCAAATCATTGAGCGTCAAAGGGTGTGGTTGAACCATGCCGCAGAGATTGTCGAGAGCCATTCGCCCGAGAATCTATTGAGATTAGGCTTTGCGATGGTTCGCATGCAAGACAAAATAGTGATGTCGAAGAGCGATGTCGCATGCGACGACACCATCGAGATCAGCCTGAGGGATGGAGTGATTGGCACGCGAGTGACATATATAAATTAAATGAGTAAAGAGCTATGGCAAAGAAAGTTATTAAATATGAGGAGGCGATCATGCAGATCGAGGAGATTCTCAAAAGCATACGTTCGGGAGAGATCTCGGTAGACAAGCTCTCAGCCGAGGTTAAGCGCGCCACGGAGCTAATCACACTGTGCCGCGAGAGGCTCTACAAAGCTGAGAATGAGGTTAAAAGTATAATCGAAAAGTAGGGATAGATATGCGAAAATTTATCGGTTGGATTTTGAACCATATACCACGCCCACTGATGCAGAGGGTTGCAGGTTGGACCGTGCCTATCTTAGGGATCATTTATATTGGTCGCGGCAAGGAGTGCGCTATATGTGGAGCCAAAAGGCGCAAGTTCCTGCCATATGGCTATGTCGACCAACGCCCCAACGCACTGTGTCCAAGCTGCTTGGCACTAGAGCGTCATAGGTTACTGTGGCTCTACCTCACCCACGAGACAGAGCTCATGGAGAGCCGCCCCACGCTTCTACATATAGCACCCGAAGTCTCGATCATGAAGAGGCTCAAACGTATATACAAAAGTTCGCCACACAGCTACATCACAGCCGACCTAGAGAGTCCTCTTGCGACCATGCACTTCGATGTTCAGGAGATCCCTCTCGCCGAAGGGTTTGCCGACGTGGTGATCTGCAACCATATAATGGAACACATCCCCGACGACCGCAAAGCTATGCGCGAGATTCACCGCATAATGAAACGTGGGGGATGGGGGGTGATCCTCTCACCCATAGATAACGACCGCGCGGAGACATTCGAGGATGACTCAATCACCGACCCTAAACTTCGCAGCGAGATATTTGGCCAATACGACCACCGCCGAATATATGGTCGTGACTACGGACAGCGCCTCGAGGAGTGTGGCTTCGAGGTCGAGGCTATTGACTACTTCGAGAAGTTTACGCCACAACAACGAGAGCTCTATGCCCTCACCAATGAAACTATTTATGTTGTTAAAAAAATCTAAATGAAGAAAATTTTCACCCCTATACTACTACTACTACTACTAAGTGTTCAATTTATCTTCGCTCAATATGAGCCCAAAGTCGCAGGTGAGTTGGTCACACATACCCACTACTCGCTCGACTACAACGAGGAGCACGAACAGGCCAATTGGGTCTTCTACAAACTCTCGGCCGAAAATATCACTGGCGAGGCTGAACGCTCCAACACCTTCCGTTCGGATCCCAAGGTATCGACCAAATCAGCATCTACGGCTGACTATACCAAGAGCGGATACGACCGCGGACATTTGTGCCCAGCAGGAGATATGTCCCACTCGGAGGTGGCGATGAAGGAGAGTTTCTACATGTCTAATATGTCGCCCCAAACCCCTTCGTTCAACCGCGGACGATGGAAGAGCCTCGAGGACTTAGTTCGAGTGTGGTGCAAAGCCAAAGGTGAACTATACATCGTTGTCGGAGGGGTCCTAAAAGAGGGACTTCCGCAGATAGGTACCAACAAAGTATCCATCCCCGAACACTACTACAAAGCGATCTACTCACCCTCCGATGGCGAGATGATCGCCTTCATCATGCCCAACGAAAAACTAGATGACTCAGTAGATAAATTTGCCGTGAGCGTCGACTCCCTCGAACTATTCATCGGACTAGATCTTTTCCCTCAATTAGGCGAGGAGATGGAGAGCAAAATCGACATCAATAAATGGTCGTTCTAGCGGCTGTTTTAAGAGGCTAGACTGCCCTAACAGCGGGCGGCCGCACAGCAAGCTGTGATTTGTTTTCCTTGCGGTTGTGTGTGTTGCGTTGTTGCGAGCGCGGAGGTTCACCTTTGGTGAACGTATAAACGTGAGTTTTGGATAAGAGAATCTTGTCCAAAACACCTCTGAAAATAAGTCTCCCCCAACGGTTTGGGGGAGATTTAGAGGGGGTTATCGAATATATCTCGGCTTTTTAAAGCCGATAACCTCTCGGGGGCTCTCCGCGCTCGCAACACCCACCCAACCGAGTAGCAACATGCAAAAAAAAATGGTGAATGATCAATGGTTAGTGAACTGAGTAAGGCTGAGTAATGTTGAGAAAACCTGAAACAGGCTGCGAGATGTTGAGTTATGAGTGATATTAAAAGCGCAATACAAAAAGGAAACGAAGTTTCCAAGCCTGTGCTTACGCGCACCGCCCGCCGGCGTGAGGCAGCCCTCGGAACTAAACCGAGGCTACCAAGAGGACAGTCAAGCCGTTAACCACAGACGAAAACCTCACAAACGTAAAAATGGGCACTTCACCGAAGTGGAGCACCCATTTAATATCACAAAAACGTAAAGTTTCGATTACTTACCGATTGTTGTCCAGTAAGGAGCGTTAGACATGTAGTTTGTCAAATAATCTACATGATCGTCGTCCAACTTAGCCATAATCATTTGGAAACCTGATTGCTCTTGTACGGTCAAGATCTCAGCGATACGTCCCGATGCAACCTCTACTCCCATTGCAGTCAACATATCATAAACCTTACGGAATACGATGCTCAACTCCATGTGTGTTGTTGCGCCGATACCATTGATAACAACCATAGCTTTGTCGCCACTAGCCAATTGCACTTTCTTCAAAAGTTGGTTAACCATCTTCTCTGCGGTGTCATCAGCCGAAACAAGAGTTTGACGACCTCCAGCACCACCTTCACCGTGCTGACCCATACCGATCTCGATCTCACCCTCTGGCAAAGATGAGATTACAGCGTTGTTTTGTGGGTGTGTACAAGTTCCAGCAGCCACAGCCAATGTAGCTACGTTCTCGTTGTAGCGCTCGCCCATCTCGATAAGCTCATCTACAGACTTACCCTCGTCAGCTGCAGCACCCAAGATTTTGAACAAAGGCACACAACCTGCCAAACCACGACGGTCATCCTTTGGAGTGTCGATTCCTGCGCTGATATCGTCATAAGTCATCAACATCTTAACTTTGATACCCATACGCTCAGCCAATTGGATAGCCATCTTAGCGCTCATAAGGTCACCTGAGTGGTTAAGCACAACTAGCAAAATACCAGCCTCACGCTTGAACAACTGCAATGCTTGGAACACGCGTTGAGCACCGGGAGCTGCGAAGATATCTCCAACAACTGAACCATCCAACATACCATCGCCTACGAAACCGCTGATTGCTGGCTCGTGACCAGAACCTCCCATTGAGATAACTGCTACTTTGTCGTCACCCTTTGGGTTCGCTCTAACTACGATATTCTCGCCACCTAGGGCAACTTGAGAGCTATAAGCCTTAACATATCCATCCAACAACTCAGCTGTGATGTCGTTAACGTCATTTATGAACTTTGTCATTTTTCTTTTAATTTATTTTTTGGTTAATTATTTTGTAAACTCCATGAGCTCAATTGCGATACCCTCCTCCTCGACAAAGGCACACATCAAATTCTCACCACCCTCAAAAGGCTCTACTAACACTTTGGCAGCACTCTTTAGCTCCTCGGCGATCGAATCGACAACATATGCGATATGTGCTGTTGTTTGCAACAACTCTGGAAGTGGTGAACCCTCCTCAAAACGCAAGAACTCGATCTTGTGAGCGCTGTCGTTAAAATTTGTAAGGTGTACTTTCAGACCCTCTGCATAAAATTCTCCGGGCTGTGGAGTTGTAGTAACAACACCAAAGTGATTTAATGTTCTCATATTTTTACTCTAGTTTTAGGTTTTGAATCTAAGGATCTGTTTAAATTCACACTCAAACAGATCCTTATTTAGCATTAATTATATATTACTCCTCGATAATCAAACGGAATCCAACGTTGAATACTCTTTGATAAGGATAGTAGTACTTACGTGTGTATGATGTAGAGAACTTAGGACGCTCGAAATAAGATCCTCCTCTAGCTACAACATACTCAGACGTAGCCTTGCTGTTCTCGCTATATGGGTAAGGCAAGTAAGCCGAACGAGTCCACTCTGCAAGGTTTCCGTGCATATTGTACAATCCGAATGGATTAGCCTCATAGTCCATAGTTCCACCTTGTGGGATCAACTGACCATCATCTACTCCAACCTCCTTAGGCAAGAAGATGTAGTGCTTGTAACGTGGATTAGTCTCCTTCATAGGTTGTGGGTTGACACCCGCTACAGCAAACTGCAAAGTAGTCTTATCTGCAAGGTTCTCCTTCGCTCCGAAGTCTGAGTTCATATCTCCGTACCAGAAATCTGAATCGCTACCTCCGCGACAAGCCCACTCCCATTGCGCCTCAGTTGGCAATGTGATCTTCATATTTGTCTTCTCGCTCAACAATTTACCATACTCCATAGCCTCTTCTTGGCTGATACGGATAGCTGGCTGCTCAGGGTTATTTGCTGGGTAACCTGCATTGATATGGTCTTTCCACAACATTGTTACAAACATACTGTTATGGTCTGGCATAAGTGCGCGTACCTGCTCGTTGGTGATCTCAAGCTCCGACATCCAGAATGACTTACCGATGTTGACCTTAGATGTTGGGTAGTTGTCTGGCTCGCCGCTGTAGCTACCCATTACGAATTGACCTGCTGGGATCTTAACGAATGTGATCTCTACGCCCGGAGCAACCTCCACAACCTTAGTCTCGCGTGTGCCACCTTGCTTAGCCAAAGCCTCTTGTGCACTAAATGGCCATCCCTTAGCTTTAACCTCTTTCTCTTTGACTGCCGACATTGGAGCTGGCTTCTCTGCTGCGATTGGACCTTGAGCCTTCAATACTGCTGCATAGTCATCAATCTCCTTTTGCCAATCAACTGCCGATCCAAGTGCATATTTATTCTTCAACTCTATACGACGCTCATATTGAGTCTCGCGTGGGTTAAGAACATAAGGCATCATATTTGTCTTTCTATTGTCGAAGTTTCCTTTGTATGGAGCGTTGAAGTCAATCCAGTGGTAAAGTGTTCTCCACTCTTTGTCTGTAAGCTCTACATTGTAGTGACCCTTCTTCAACATACGAACCAACTCCGATGTGTTAGCGTTGTACTCATAAGGAGTCAAAACAGCCATATCTCCCTCACCTCCTTGGCGACGCACGAATGGGTGAATCTTCAAGTATGATGGGCCGAAGCCAAATTGGTCTACCTCACCTGTGTTGAGATCAAATGCCTTGCCCTTACCGTTGTGACAAGAGACGCAAGCACGATCCAAAATAGGTTGAATCTCCAACTCAAATGTAAATGAACGAACTCCACCCTCTGGAGCTGTAAGTGCTGTAGCACTCTTCTCCGAAGCGATCACACGCTTTGGAATTGGAATTTGGTTTTGATCCTCGTGACAACCGATACATGAAACGATCTCTCCGGGCTGACCTACAACCCAACTTCTCATCCATTGAACAGCAACTCCGTTCTCGTCGATTGGCTGCATAGCGATAGGGGTGTTTGCTGGAGCTGTGAAGATCACAGATCCATCCTCCTCTACAGGTACTGTACCCAATGTACGTTTGATATCCCAACCTGATTGGATACCTTGCCATTGGTGGTCAGATGGAGTTTTGATGTAAGCATACTCGTAACCTAGGATACGAAGCTCCTTAATTGTTCCGCGTGGAATACCACGTAGACCCTCACCCTCATAGATATCTTGGATAAAGAATGTAGCCTCTTTCTGTGTCAAATCTACACGCTCTGGGATCGCTGGAGGAGTCTCGGTTTTGCGGATCAAGATTGGTTGCATATAACCCTGCTCCTCGCTCTGCATGATACAAGTCACATTGTCAAATCTATCTACCAAGTAGATACCCCACAAACCCTCCTTTGAGATTTTAGCAGCCACAAGGAAGTAGTTCTCGTTGATTACCGTTGGCTTCACGAATTGAGGCCATACATTGTCAACCAATCTATCTTTGATAACCTCTTTGATCTCGCGATCACGGTAAGGGATCTCACAAACCATACCCTCTACACCTGCACGAGCCTTCAATGGATCGAAGATAATCAAACGGCCCGAACGAGCGATACCGTGGTGACCAGAGATCACACCCAAGAATGCTGATGATTGGTTTGGAATAGGTTGAATATCGAATGTACTGTTAGGGAACATCTTACCACTTCCATAAAGTGCTTTGTTCTCTGTACCATCTGGGTTCATGTGCATCACGATACGTGAGTAGTAGTGTGTTAGGTCGGTGTACTCCCAACGAGTATACATCACGCGACCGTTGTTCATAACCACTGGGTTCCAGTTTGCATCTTGGTCAAATGTGATTTGACGCAAATCTTTGTCCGCTGGATTATAAACCATTGTGTTCGATACACCATTGTTACCATTAACACAAGGTACACCATTGTAACCGATACTTGAGTTCACGATCAACTTTCCACTTGGGAGGTATGCTGCATCAAAGAAGTCCAAATCTGGCTCATCGTTATCAACAACCTTGCTGATAGTGTTATCATTGAGGTTCAACTCAAATACGCACCAACGCTTGTCGCTAAGTGTACGTGTGAAAAGAGCGCGGTCACCATCCCAGTGCAGACGAAGGTCCGCTACTGGAGAACCATTTGTTGGCTTGTAAAGCTCCTTTACATCAACTCCACCCTTAAGGTTAGAGATCTCGATGATTGCTGCATCGAAACCCTCACGTGGAGCATCAATTTGAGATGTCCAGTTGCTGATACATGTACCCAACTTACCAGCCATAACCTTGCGACTCTCCTCACCTACATTATATTTAGATGCAAGGATCTTGTCGCTCTCCAAAAGTGGGTTAGCAAACAAGATAGCCTTCTTCAAAGCCAATGCACGCATTGCCTTCTCTACGGCTGCTGGTTGGTTATCCTCCAAACCTGCAAACCCTGCCTTGCATAGTGATTCCAACTCTGTGTATTGAGCAAAAGCCACTGATGAATCGAAACCACTCATTGTTGCCATATCTTTGATAGCCAACGAGATAGCCTCTAGGTTGATCCACTTAACCTCCTCTACCAACATTGCAAGCTGTGGAGCCTCCAAAGCGGTAGCTTGAGCTGAATCCAACGTAACATTCAACCTTGTGACGCAAGATTGAGATGCCGCATCAGCCACTTGAGCTACTGCTCCCACTGTCGAACAGGTGAGGGTCGCTAGCAAAGAGACTGATAATAGTCTGTTCATTTTCATAATTATAGTTTTTTTAGGTTTTCGCGAAATTAAAGAGCTGCACCAGAGTTAGTGAAACGCAAACCAGCGTTATCGTGGTAAGTAGCCCACTCCTCTACAACTGCTCCCTCAGGACCTGCCATCAAGAAGTGGAAAGTCTCGATTTGCTTAAGTGGAATGATATCACCCAACTTTTGAACTACATAGTTTGTAGATTTGATAGGGCCGTGTGAAGCTGGAGTAGCTGGCAAATCTGTCATTGGCTCACCCACCTCAGAGAAGTTGTAGCACCATCCGCGAGATACCATCCATGACTCAAACTTAGCAGGGAACTCAGTTGGCACGTGTGCATGCTCTGGGATCATTTGCCCCGGCAACAAGTAGATAGTGTGTGCGAAGTATCCGTGCTCTGCGTCATTTACCCAGAAGATACCACCCATACCTACATTCTCGAAATCACCCAAACCGAACTCAGCAACCCAGAAGTTACCCTCCTCCATGAATTGTGTGAAAGGAATCTCATAGAAAGCAAGCATATCTTTCATAGCCTCGATTGCTACCGCCTCGTTGAACTTTCCGTCGGTGTAAAAGTCAGCATTTGTGTACTTCTTCTCGTACTTTTTCTCGTAACATGGAACCTCTGCCGAAGTCTCGCAACATTTTGGAGCCTCTTGTGAGCAGCATCCTACAAGTGCTACCGCCATAGCAGCAAATGCTACTAGTGATGTAAATTTAGTTTTCATAATTTAATTTATTTATTGTTTGTTGTTTTCTTACCTATATATTATAGAGAC
Organism: Rikenellaceae bacterium; assembly: GCA_047173955.1. Classification (GTDB taxonomy): domain Bacteria; phylum Bacteroidota; class Bacteroidia; order Bacteroidales; family Rikenellaceae; genus Alistipes. The sequence continues at coordinate 4,547 of JBCQUO010000031.1, read as the reverse complement.
AATACATATTCGCTCAAAGCCTCTACATCTTTTGCCGAGATCTTACCATCGATTCCATGTTTGTGAACAGCGAAAACCTCTTGCATTGTTGCCGCGCGACCATCAAACAAGTATGGAGCCGTACGCCACACCTCGCGAAGGGTTGGTGTATCCCATCCAGCCTCGAACTCTACGTCGTCACCAATAACATACATCTTCATGTCTGTGTAGTATGGACCACTGTGACACTCATTACACTTAAGTCTATTGAACACCTTTTGACCCTTGACAGCCAACTCCGAGAGTTGTCCATCGACCAAACGTGGACTTGGTACAGCCACCAAACCCTTCAAGTACTCATCTATACACTCTGCATACTCCTCCTCTACGTTATAGAATTGGATATGCGTGAAACCTTTTCTTACGGCCAACTCCGCAGACACGCGGATTCCCGAGATCATGCTTGGAGGTGTCACATGGCTATACAACATACTCTTACAGTTTTTTGCATTACCCACACCATCGTTCATCAAATCCCAGTTCATACCATCCGTACGACCATCGCCCGGGTGGCAACCATTACAGCTCTGCCAGCTTTGGAAACAGAATGAAGCGTCATTGAAGTACTTCTCGCCTCTATTCGCCACGCTCTCTTTGCGCTCAGGATTCAAATTCACTTGGTTTACAGCTCCCGACTCAACGTCGATATAGTTCAAAACATCTGCGAAGTATGTAGGTACCACCAATTTACCATCGCTTAAAACCATTTCGCGAGGACCATTTCCGCCCAACTTAACGCGCTTTCTGATTCCATACAAGAAACGAAGGTCATAATCGAGGGTCGCTTTGTTAGGATAAGCATCCAACTTTTTCAACATCTCTTTTTGGTCGATGATACTCACCTCGTGTGTTCCCGAGTGTGTGATGAAGATGTGGTCGTCGTCACACTCCACGCCCCATATACCTGCTGCTCCGCGCTCTGGCTCATCTACGATGATACTTCCCACGAACTCCAAAGTGCTAGCGTTGATAACACTAAATGCACTTGTGTTCATCCAACCCTGTTGGAGCTGAGATGTAGGAACCGCAAAACGGCCTAGGTTATGTGACACATAGATATATTTACCATCGGGAGTACGAGCCATGCCACGCACCGCATTACTTCCGTTAGCCAACTGTAGATCCTTGATTTTGGTGAACGAGGCCATGTCGATAACCGATACACATGCCGCTACGTAATCAACATTTGCTGCTTGTGCAGGGAGGAAGTTTGTGGTGAACATATACTTTCCTTCCTTGCTAATCACGCACGCTTTGGGCTCGCGCAAAACAGCTGCTGTTGCAACAACACTGCCCGTAGCCAAATCAATCTTTGCGATATTGTCCTCATATTGGTTACAAACGTAGAGTGTCTTCTCGTCGTCGCTCAAACGTGGTGCACATGCTCCCGAGCCTACTGCTATACTACTCTCGATTGTACCCTTGCTAAGCGACACCACCTCGACTGTTCCCTTTGCTTTGAAAGTTGTGACATAAGCTACATCTCCCGCCACTGCAACTCCAGTTGGAGTTTGAGGCATCTCGATAGAGCGGATCAGAGTAGCCCCATCGGCAGAGTAGATATCCAATGCGCAGCGTCCCTTTTGGGTCATCACTAGCTCATTGTTTGCCCCTACAGCGATGTCGGTTGTAAACATCGGAGTCGATAGCTCCTGCGCCATAGCAACCACACTCAACAGTAGAGCACAAAGTGTTATTGATAAACGTTTCATTTTATTTGGTTTTTAGTTTAAGTTGTCACAAACTGCAATTATTCATATTTGAAACATAATGCTCCAAATATGAATAATTGCACTTCGCGCATGAAAAAGGTATGAATAATATATTTATTAACCAAATTTTCCCACGAATTTTTCTCAAAAATTGGGCTTTGGGAATATATTTGGTATATTATCCTATCATATTAGCCCTATTTTTTCTTTTTGTATTTGATTGAGCATACAGAAGATACGCGGCCAATGCCCTCATCCTCGGTCTCAATCTTCCAAATCACATTTAGATCAGCATCCAACTCCAACACCTTAGGGCCTGTTTTTCCCTTGCTGTGCCCTTGCCAGCTACACAAATAGAAGCTCTTTTTGTTGCACTCGATACCGCCTGCAAAGAAAAGTGGAGAATCCTTGATATCCTCATCCTTAATCACGCGATAGATCTCACCTGTAGCCAAATCGACCTCACACAAAACGTGGCTATCTCCACCTGCTGCCAAGTATCTGCTACCCTTGATCTGCTCCGTAGCGAAAGGCTTACCCTCCACGTCGATCTTTCTCACGAGTTTACCCTCTGGACTAACGATGTGAATCTCTGTCTGCGACACAATCGGAACGATGTAGTTACCATCATCCATCTTGTTTATCTGACGCATCTGTCCATGTGCATTCTGCACGCCAGAGTCATACTCCGTTTTAGACAAAATCTCGCCCGTAGATGCTTTAACCTCCATGATTGTGAGAGGGTGGCCACACCATGCGATAAGGCAGTTTCCGTTTTTGAGCAACTTAGCCGACTGCATCTCGCAACCCTCTGGAGCCTTAATATCCCACACCTCTTGGTTATCTGTGGTCACAACCTTCGCACCCTTTTTGTATGAGAACAATACATCTCCATTCTTCAAAGCCACGGCGTTATTACACTCCCATCCCTTCTCCAATGGATACTCCCAGAGCACCTCGCGGCTCTCTTTTTCGATTATGGCAACCTTGGCCCAACCAGATCCTGCAATCAATAGTTGCTCTGCTGAGAGAGACAAACAGCTCGTCAAAAACGCCATAGTAAGCGTCAATTTAAACAAATGTTTCATTTTTTATATTAGTTTTTGGTTAATTCATTTTATAGGTAATAACTGCAATTGAGCTCGCTGGCACAACAGCATTAGATATGAATTTATCGTTTTCATAGCAACTAAATATCATATCTTCTGCGCTCTCATTCTTCACGAATAGATTCACATTATCACCATCTACAAGTGTCATAATAGGATCCTTACCTCTGCTTTTCGATGCCACACGCACACTTCCCGGTTTGATGAATCGGCCAAACAGCGACATCACTGCATAGTCGGGCGTATAGACTACATCACCCTTCTTCATATCAATCACAACCAAAGAATTTTGGGGCCACCCCCATCCACTCGACTTAGTCTCGTCGAGAATCATATTCCAGTAGCAGTAGTTCTGGACTCCGCTATTGATATAACCTGCTACCTCCGCAAACCTCGAAAACGCCTGCTTTGTGGTGTTCTCGCTATTGAAACAAGCACCCTCTGTGTGCATCATTGGCTTGCTGGGCGAGAGAGCTTGTAAGTCGTATATGAATTGAGGCGATGTATATTGCATACCAACTCCATCTACAGCGGCCATATAATCTGGATTTGTAGCATACTCGATCATATCTAGCACCACAGCCGACCTAAATGTTCCAGCCCAAATCTCCGCCTCTACACCTCGCTTATCGAAGAGTGGACGCATATATGTTATAACCTTATATAGTTGGTCGGGAGTCATCACACACGAAGGGTACTTGGTGTGAATATCGGTTTCGTTCTGGACCACAATTCGATCTATCGCAACACCATTTTTCTTGTACTCCTCGACATATTTAGCAAAGTAGAGAGCATATGCCTCATATATTTCGGGCTTATCTATAAGTTTATTTGTCGACTTGTTTTTGTCGCCTTGATCCATCAATCCCGAATGTTTCATCCACGCTGGAGGGCTCCATGGCGATGCGAATATGCTCAGCTGAGGATTAGACTCTTGGGCCATCTTGATTGCTGGGATCACACTTTTCTTTTCGCGATCGACGCTAAAGTTCTTCATCTCATAATCATCCGCCACCTCCGAATAGCTATAGCCATCGCGACCAAAATCGCTCGCTCCAATTGCAGTGCGACAGAGTGTAAAATTTGAATTTTCAGGACTAAAGAGCGCATCGACAACCTCTTGTCTTGCTTTTTTGGGAAGCGACATAAGCGCCTCGCCTCCAATCTCATTAAAGGCTCCACCAAAGCCATCTATTGTTTGAAACTTAGCTTGTGGGTAGATACCAACACGCGTACCACCATCTACATCTTGCGGTTGATAATACTCCTTCACCGCATTGGGAGTAATCACAGCCCCTTCGTCGAGTGATACATAATAGACCTTAGTTTGTGCCGAAACACTGCTCACAGCGAGCACGGCAACTGATAGGCTATACAGGAGTCTGTTTTTAAGTTTGGTTATCATATATTGATAGTTATATTAGGAGGGTTCTAATTTTTCATTTTTTACTCCAAAATTTAGGGCAAGAACCCGTAACGTCCTAAATTGAAGCGTTTATATGACATCAAAGTTAAATCAAAAAGCTCTGAAATCCAAACTTTTTGAACAAAATCTATCTATCTATCTATCTATCTATCAGCGCATTATCTTAAGGCAATTTTCAATCTCACAATCTGCTCAAAGCGACACAGATTGTAAGTTAAGTTGATAAGTCCAATAATGCCACTAGCTCGTTCAATACCTATC
>JBCQUO010000030.1:23667-29239 GCA_047173955.1 Rikenellaceae bacterium | reverse complement strand
ATAGCTACTTTCGCCTTGAAGGCGGCACTGTGTTGTCTGCGTGTTGTCCCCATAATGGTCTCAAATTTACAAATTATTTTTGACTTAAACTATGGTCGCTTTTCTGGGGAGTGTTATAAGTCGAAGATGATTTTTTTGAAAAAATGGTGATTTTTTCTATCTTTGCAATTGAATCGCCGTAGATAGCTGTCGATAAATAACATGATAGCGCATTGCTATTGTTGTGAGCTGAAAGGATTTACTAATCTTACGACTACTCCGACAATAAGAGAGATGTTTGCGCACTTTTTTATACTAACTAAACCCGATAGAGTATGTTTGATTTTCTAAAGAAAAAAGAGAGAGCTGAAATCGCAAGATTGCAGAGCGAAGTGGAGCGTTTGTCGAAATACTCTAAAATTGCAGATGTAGATAGCGAGATTGATAGGAGGTATAAGGAGTTAGCAAAAGAGGAGGCGGAACACCAACAACGACTTGACGATATTAATAACGAGATTGCTAAACTAAATGAGAGTTATAAGCGGGCTAAAGCTACTTATGATGAATTGACTACACGGGTCGAAGAGTTAAATGAAATAGATGATTATTCTACTTATGGATTAAGCAATCCTAAATATGTATTACACGGCAACAATGAATATTGGAGTAACTTATTGAATATAAGGGAAAGGCAAAAAAAATTAGTCGGTAATAAATATTTTCGCAATGGAGATTCTTTTCAAGATATATGGTATGATGATAGGACGTTATTTGATATGTACGTCAATGAAAGTAAAATGACCCATAACGAAGTACGATCACTTATTGATTGTTTGCGAAAAGTAGTACTACGTGCATTTCATAGTGAATGTAATAACCTAATAGCGTCCGTTACTATACATAATTACTATTCAAAAAGGAATGGAATACGGAAAGTATATGAGACAATAAATAATTTAGTGAGCAAGCAGCGTTTGGTAATGAGAATTGAGTATTGCAATCTTAAATTAGAGGAGATTGAAATAGTTTATAATCACAAACTATCTTTAGCGAAAGAAAAAGAGGAGCAAGCAGCCATAAAGGAGCTTATGCGAGAAGAAGAAAAGGCTCGCAGAGAATACGAGTCGGAGATTAGACGAGCTGAAAAGGAGGAGAGATTATATCAAAAGGCATTATTAAAGGCACGGGAGGATTTGCAAAATGAGATGGGAGGCGACCCCATCAAGATGCAAGAAAAGATCGCAGACCTCGAAGAACGATTAAGAGAGGCTATGTTAAGCAAAGAGAGGGCTTTGTCTATGGCGCAACAGACAAAAAGGGGGCACGTTTATGTTATCTCAAATATCGGGTCGTTTGGTGATAATGTGTATAAGATCGGTATGACGAGGCGACTTGAACCGTTTGATCGTATAGATGAATTGGGTAATGCGAGTGTGCCATTTAAGTTTGATGTTCACGCAATGATATATTCGGAGGATGCCCCATCGTTGGAAAAGGCACTACACAATGCGTTTACAGATCAGAGGGTGAATCTAATAAACAATAGAAAGGAGTTTTTCTACACGACCATTGACGAGATAGAAAAGGTCGTTACGGAGAATCACGCACAAATCGAATTTACCAAAATGGCGAAAGCATTGCAGTATAGGGAGTCGGTTATAATGCGAAAGAGAATAGGGATAGCTTCAGAGTCTCAAAAGCCCGAATTTCCCGATGAATTACAACCGCTCATATCAGATGGTAATTTATAAAATACTACTTGTGACTTAATTTAGCGTTTGTTGAAAACTTTTTCCTAAAATGCTTGTATTCAGGGGCGAAAGCTATTACTTTTATGCACGTAGTTAAATAATAAAAACAGGAAAGATGACAAAACAGCCAATTACACAAGAGACAAGACAATCTCTAATTAACACAACGGGAATGACCTTAGATGTTTTAACCCTTGCCGTCGAACAGAATTTTAAGAAAAAAGCTAAATTGCCAAAAAATGATGTGCTAAAACACAATTTAATAGATTTCGCTATTCATCTATGTTATATTCGGTTAGATCTGCTAACAGCATTAAGGTTGTATCTTTCAGCAAAAAAAGCACACGAAGAGAGGTTTACTGTAAAAAATCTCAATGTAATTATGATAGAGGGGTATAAGCGCATATATGGTTACGGTCGTAACATTAATGAATCCTTTTGGATAAGTAAGATAAAGCCTATTTGTGACAACTTGCCACAACATCTTCAAGCCGAGTATAAAGAATTAACAGATGAGATTATTCAAATAGGACAAAGTGGAGTATTCGACAAAGATAGTCGAGATTATGCCGTTCATTATGATCCTAATGTCACAAAGGTTTATGATATGCTAGTTGCACTTGATGCAGAGATCGCCTTATCTAATACGTTAGTTTTTGCTAAATTGGTAGAAAAATTACAGAAATTTACCACTCAAATTTTACTTCAATGGTGCGTGGAATTAAAATCAGAGCTAAATAAATTGCAACAGTGAAAAGAAAAGGAGGTCGTGAGGTCTCGATGGGAGGTGCGTTTGCGCCTCCTTTTCTTTTGGTGCATGGTGGGGTGTGTATCGTTGCTTATTGTTCGGAGGGGAGACTTGCAATATTTACAGAATCTTGTTCGCAGGTACGAGGGGAATGATAGATTATTGAGCGATGTGTTGGAGGTGTTATTTTTCGACACCTTGAATACCAAACGAGATGGCGATATTGCACCAATGGTTCTTGGCGACTTCATCAAAATCCCATATCTAAATGGTGGATTGTTCGATCGTGACTCTATCGACAACAAAGACATTGACTTTCCATACGCATATTTTGCTGATTTGATGGAGTTTTTCTCTCACTACAATTTCACCATTGACGAGAATGATCCTTATGATGCAGAGGTAGGTATCGACCCTGAAATGTTGGGGCATATCTTCGAGAACTTGTTGGAGGATAATAAAGATAAGGGTGCATTCTATACTCCGAAAGAGATTGTGCAGTATATGTGTCGCCAAAGTTTGATTGAGTATCTACAATCGAAGTTCGGTAAAAGCATTGCGCTTGAATCATTTGTAAATCAACACGATGTCAGCGGTAAATTTATAATTGAAAACGCAACTGAAATAGAAGACATGTTGGATAACATCAAAATATGCGACCCAGCAATCGGCTCTGGTGCATTTCCAATGGGTATTCTAAACGAGGTATTCCACTGCAAAATGGCTCTCAACCTGACCCTCAATCGAGCCGAAGTCAAGAAGAACATAATCCAGAATTCAATCTACGGAGTAGACATTGAGCAGGGTGCAGTGGACATCGCACGCCTACGATTTTGGCTCTCGTTAGTAGTCGAGGAAAACGAGCAGGTGAGGCTTTGTTGGGAGTCGGAACGGTAGCGTACTAACTTTAATCAAAAATACTCAATGCCACATATTGGTTTTACGACCTCTATGTGGCATTTTAGATTTAAAGAATTATAATGTCATATAATTATCCAGAAATATTTCCTATCTTTGGAGTTAGATAGCGGTAAAAATCATAATAATGAATAGAATAAAAGAGGTATTATAAGAGAAAGGCATATCTCAAACGTGGTTAGCGAATAAACTAGGTAAAAGTTTTAAGATGGTTAAAACGATGCGTGTAATCGTAGTCAACCAACCTTGCAAACACTAAGCGAAATAACTAAGATATTGGGGTAAACATAAAGTAGTATGATATGATAAAAGCAATAAGTATAACTAATTTTAGAGGTTTTGCTGGTTCTAATATAACCTTAGATAAAGAACTCACCATATTAGTTGGGAAAAATAATGCAGGGAAATCAACACTGATAGAGGCTCTTAGAATTGTCTCGCTTGTTATTATCAGGTTGCAAAACCCCAAATTTGTTGATCCTCCGATGTGGCTTGATAGTAATATGGATAAAGGTATAACACCTTCTTTACAGTCCCTTTCTATCTCTAATAAGAATATATTTTATCTGTACAATGCAGATAACCATGCAATAATAGAAGTTCAGTTTTCAAACAATGTTAAGATCAAGATCTTTATAAACAATGATTTACAGGTGTTTGCACAGATACAGAGCAGTAATAATAGGCATATCACTAACGCAAAAATGCTAAAAATTGAATCTATACCAACTATAAATATATTGCCTCAGATATCGCCACTCTTGGAAGAAGAAAAAATCATAAAGGATAAAACTTTAGTTGCAAATCTTTTCACAAGACTAACATCTAGGCATTTTCGTAATCAGATTTATAAATTCAATGGTAGCTTCACCACATTTAAAGAGTTAAGTGAAAAAACTTGGTTTGGACTACAAATTACAGAACCTAACTATAACGATCGAGTAACAGCAGATAATTTATCTTTAATGGTAAGAGATGGTGTTTTTACAGCAGAAGTCGCACAGATGGGACATGGATTGCAAATGTGGCTTCAAACGATGTGGTTCCTTTCTCGTTGCGATAAAGATAGTGTGGTAATATTAGATGAACCCGATGTATATATGCACGCCGATATGCAAAGAAAATTAATTAGGTTATTAAAAGGAAAGTTTAAGCAGGTGATAGTAGCCACGCACTCTGTTGAAATAATAAGTGATGTTGAAGCTGATAATATTTTGCCTATTGACAAATCTGCGTCGAAACAAAAATATGCTACATCAAGCAAAATCGTTCAACAAACAATTAATAATATTGGCAGTATACATAATCTTGATCTTGCAAGACTTTCGTCAGCTAATAAAGTTATTTTCACAGAAGGCCCTAAGGAGGATATTGATATATTAGGTATTTTTCACTCAAAATTATATCCACAGTCTGTATATCCGCTTTGCAACATACCTCATGTAAACACAAAAGGATGGAGTGGGTGGCAGCGAGTCTGTGGTGCTGTAGATGTATTTCTACAGAAGAGGTGAAAACAAAGAGATTAACCGAGGCAAGAGGTTTGGGTGTATCAATGCATATTTGGTCAAAAAAAGAGATTGAAAATTATCTAATTGTCGCAGAAGTTATATGCCGAATAATCAATGCAGAACACAAAACAGGAGTAGAGATAAATACAATTAAAGCTAAAATTGAATCAATTTGTAGCGAACTTATAGAGGAAACAATAGATTTATTCGCTAATGAGATAGGTCATGAAAATAGAGGATATGAAGTTAGCAAATCACGAAGTGAAGCCAAAAAAGAGATTCAAAAAAGAACAGATGGAGCCCAATCATACATATGTGGTAAAAATATATTGGCAAAATTAGCAGAGTGGGTAAAATCAGAATACAAAGTGTCTATAAACAAAAGAAAAGTGGCTCATGCATTCAATGCATACGAAATACCCAATGAGGTGAAGAGTGTAATTGATGACATAGAAAATAATAGGAGCTTTCCCCCAAAATAAGCACATATAAGTTTACACAAGGGCATAAATTAGTTATGTACAAACGCTTTAAATTATGACGCAGCAGAATAAAATACAGCTATTCGAGGAGCGCAAGGTGCGTACTCTCTGGGATGACGAGGCGGAGAAGTGGTACTTCTCTATCATTGATGTTATTGAGGTATTGACAGATAGTCCACGACC
>JBCQUO010000030.1:0-23657 GCA_047173955.1 Rikenellaceae bacterium | reverse complement strand
ACCTCGTAAGTATTGGAATGCTCTGAAAACCAAGTTGCAAGACGAAGGAAGTGAACTGTCCCAAAATATGGGACAGTTGAAAATGCGTGCAGCAGATGGTAAAATGCGCCTAACAGATGTCGCTGACACAGAGCAACTATTTCGTTTGATTCAATCAATCCCATCACCCAAAGCTGAGCCATTTAAGCTGTGGATGGCACAAGTGGCGAGCGAGCGATTAGATCAAATGCAAGACCCAGAGTTGTCGATCGAACAGGCGATGACCGATTATCGCAGACTCGGCTATTCTGAAAATTGGATTAACCAACGTATCAAGTCCATTGAGATCCGCAAGGAGCTAACTGACGAGTGGAAGTGTTGCGGTTTGGAAGAGGGTGTGCAGTTTGCAACCCTTACCGACATAATTTATAAAACGTGGTCTGACCACACCGCAAAGGAGTATAAGCGACTAAAGAACCTCAAAAAGGAGAACTTGCGTGACAATATGACCAATCGTGAGTTGGTGTTAAATATGTTGGCGGAGTTATCCACTAAAGATATATCAGAAGTTAGAGACCCACAATCTATGGCAGAACACGCTGAGGTTGCTCGCAGGGGTGGCAGTGTAGCTCGTGAGGCGCGCCAACGATTAGAGGCGGAGACTGGCAAAAGCGTTGTTTCATCACTCAACGCCAAGTCAATTCACAAGAGCATAGAGCATAAGAGCGATAAAGAGTAATATTTAAGCGTAGTTATTATGAAGATAGATTTAGGATATTTTGAACAACAGATAAACCCAACGATACTAAAGCGAGGGTTGTCATATTTCAAAAATGGAGCAGTCGAGATTATCTCGCACACTGCAACGGAACTTACAGCCGAAGTTATTGGCACGGAGGATTACATAGTAACTCTACACCTAAATGGTGATACCATCGAGGAGGCGATCTGCACCTGCCCATACGACCAAGGGGCGGTGTGTAAACATATTGCAGCGACCTGTTTTGCTCTCACCACAGATGTGACTGGCATTGAGGCAAATAAGACAACCTCCAAACCTCGCAAAACCAAGGTTCAGAAGGAGAGTGAGATGATAGCTGAGATTCTCAAAAATGCCTCTCGTGAGTCGTTGGCGCAGTTTATAGAGACTCTATGCAAAGAGAATCGAGAGGTGCGAGGACTCTTTATTGCTACGATGAGCCCTAAAGATGAGGCACAATCTAAGAGCGACTATAAATCATCTCTATCGGCTTATGCGCAGAGCCTCAAAAGGCGAGGATTTATCGATTACAGCGGTGGTCGCAAGTTGGGCAACGCCTTTTATGAGGTGTGTGATTTGGCTCGCCAAAGGTTTGACGTGGGTGACTATATATCAGCCGCAAATGCAGCTACGGCAGTCATTGAGCAAGCCAATGCAGCGCTACAATACACCGACGATAGCAGTGGTTGCATAGGCGATCCTATATCTGTGGCGGTGGATCTGCTGCACCAAATCACAGCGGAGAAGTTGGACGAGAAGAGCCGATTGCACCTATTCAAATATTGCATAAAAATCTACAAGAAAGAGACCTTCAAGGGGTGGGGTTGGCACGATGATATGCTCGATATAGCGGTAGAGTTAGTAGCTCAGCCTAAAGAGATTACAGAGGTTAGAGAGATAATTGAGCAAAAGATATTAGCAGATAAAGATAGTTGGCATAGAGATCAGAGTCAATCTATGATGGCTCGATTTATCAATAAAACCGAGGGTGAAGAGGCTGCGAAGAGATACAAGTCTCAACATCTCGAAGTGGTAGCCTTTAGAATTGAGGCTGTTGAGGAGCTTATCGAGGCTAATGATTACACTGCGGCACGAAAATTAGTCGATTCCGCATTGAAGAAGAAACTTAACAGAGAGCACGATTGGCTTAAATATCAATTCAAATTAGAGTGCCTAACTGGCACAACAGAGAGTGTGATTGCGCTCACTCGCTCAATATTCATCACTGCACGTAACGATTACGAGCAATATTTCCGTAAGCTCAAGGAGTTGGTGGCGGATGATGAGTGGATTGAGTTTCGCACCGCCCTATATCGTGAGATTGACAATGGTATATACTTCGATGGTAAGAGTCGCAACATAGCTATCTGGGACAAGGATTGGGAGACATACCTAAAACTTGTCGAGCGTAGCGATCACTACGGCACACTCTCCGACGCTGAGTCGGTATTGCCTGCCTCGTATCGCCCTCAAATTGTGGAGCAATACACAAGGGCAATAACGGCAAATATGAGTCGGGGCACTCATTTCCTAAATCGAAAAGAGTACCAGAAGGCGACGCAGGCGATACGTAGAATGAAAAAGCTTGGTGGGATTGAGGCTGCAAACGCTCTTGTCGAGGAGTTGCGTGCTGCATACCCACAACGCAAAGCACTTATGGAGGAGTTAAATTTAGTATAAGAGAGTTCTGCAATCATAACAATTGACTGAAAGATGAAGATACCACAAGATACAATTAAGCGCATAGCCGAGGATTTGGATTGCGGAATGATCTGCATCATAAACCTCGACACAGGTGAATATGAGACTATGTTAGGAGACTCTTACGACTCTTTTTGGGACGATGATGACCCATTGCGAGAGGAGATAACAGAGAAAACCGATAGTTGGGAAAACTCAACAACGATTGAGCCTCCACACTCAGGTTTGTCATTTAGATTTATGGAGCAGTTTGCCGAAGAGGTTGTTCCTGAAGGATCAGATCTTCAAAAGAGTCTATACAAAGCTCTCACGAAGGGTAAGCCATTTAGAAATTTCAAGGCTATCATTGATTGTAGCGACTACCGCCAAGCGTGGTTTGCGTTCAAAGCGGAGCGAATGATCGAGTATGTCAATAGTGAGTTACCTATCAACAGTAAATAAATTTGTCATATATGTCTAAAGCGACGCTACTGCACAGAATAAGATAGATTAAGATGCAATATATAGGGTGAATTTCTTGGAAATACACCAATTTTGCTCACCTTTGTTCTCGTGAGCAAGGAACAAAGACAAGCTAAGCCTGCAATGTAAACAGCAGTAATACGCAGAATTAACCACGTTGCAAATTCGTTACCTATTTACGGTAAAGCCATCTGCAATGCGCTGTGAATAAATAGGTTAAAGATTATTCTAAAGTTGCTCCCAAATCACGCCCTGTGCGCAATTGCACTATTTTGCAATATTGATTTCCATTCGTCTGTGCTTATATTACAATCACAGTCATACGTACCATCCGAGAGTGTATATGTAGTTAATTTATCCATAATTCCTTTACTTTAAATAAAACAATGATGGCTCTTTGCGAGGTTCCGAGTAGGCACCAACAAACTTCCTCTCAGCCATTTTGTAGATTAGACCGCCCCACTCACGAGCATCGTAAGGACATACCGCAATGCAGTGGGCGCACTTGATACACTTGTCGCTGTCGGTCGAGGGTTTGGGTGAGCCGATTGCTCCAACGGGGCAGGCAGCGGCACATATTCCGCACAGATCTTTATCTTTTTTTGTCGCCTTGATGCACTTGCTTTTGTTGGTGCGTGGGATTAAAGGATTACCACCTTTCGGGACTTTATATGGGTTATTACCCGGCACTTGCAGAGGCTCAGAGGTCGGCACAATAAGAGCTGCCTTAGCTCCAAACTCTTTTGCCTTTTGCACATCACTTTCATCAGGACGCTCGGCTGCAACCTTCGGAAATATCGAGTGCTCAGCGACAAAAGCCCCTGCTGCAACGGGTACAAAACCGCACTCCGCAACAATATTGCTCAGCTCCAAAAGAGCATCATCATACTCACGATTGCCATAGACCGCCACGAGAATAGCCCTTGCCCCCTCGCTTTTGAACCCACGAATTTGCTCCGCAGCAATGGCAGGCACACGCCCAGCATAGACAGGAATCGCAAAAATCGTCAGATACTCTTTAGCAATCGTAGTCGCCTCAACATTCATCTTAATGAGCGGAAAATCCACCGCCTCAACATTAGCAATAGCCGAAGCAACCCCCTCAGCAATCGCCTCAACAACTCGCTTAGTAGTGCCTGCAGCACTGAAATATATTTTGTCTAGTTTCATTGGTATTTATCTTTTAATTCTAACTTCTCTATTCGTGAGTCAATCGCACTGGGTTTGCCACTGAATTTATACTGTTACTTATATGGCTTTGGCAAGCTGCTATACTTCCTATTTTAGAGTCACTATTCACACAAAGATAGCTAAAATTTATCTACTTGTGCATATTTTATCTTTTTGTTTTATTTACTGCTAATCGAATGATTGATACAAGTAATTCCGACCTTATATAAAATAACAGCAAACGAGCCACAAACAGAAAATAATGATTAACTTTGCAACTAAGGAGATGTAACAACAGCCAAGAACAGATTAAATTTATGCCAAAGAAAAAGATTGAGATCGAGATGGTTAGCTACGGGATTTACACGCAGTGGGAGCGTGAACAGAAGCAGCTGCCGAAGATCCGAAAACATACCAAAGAGATACCCTCTGAGCTCGATATTGAGTTCGGCTACATCCTCCGCATCCTCAGGGCTAAGGGGTCGAAGATCACCTTTGTGATGAAGCACCCTCCATTCTGTGACGTGCAGGGGCGTGTTCGTCCCGACTTTGTGGGCGAGGAGATGGTCAACTCCAACGAGTGGCACTTCTTTTTGGGCGACACCGTGTGGGCACCGATCGAGGATAAATGTGGCGAGTGGGAGCTTATCACAATGCTCGATGGCCGGGAGGTTGCGAGGATGAAGTTTAATCTTTTTAATCCGAATGTATAACGGCTAATTAATCTTTAGGATAATAAATATCAACATTTGCAGATGTAATCAAATTTCACTATCTTGCTGAATAAAGCCCTAATACCATGAATATCTTCCGCAAAAAATCCATTTGGCACTGTTTTAATACTTATGCGTACATCATATCTATGCCGCTATTTTTTGCAGGGGCATTAATGTTCATTGGACTTATTTTCACCCACTTCAATTCAGGGTTTTACACCTTGGGAGAACAGATTACATTGAGCGTTTTGGCAAGCTTATTGTTTATTTTAGTTATACTATTTTGTTATGCATTTTTTAACTCTTTGCGATATATTGCGATCAATCAAGATTATATAGTTTTCATCAATGCCATCACAAAGCGCGAAGTGAAATACCTATTTAACGATATTGCTTCAGTTGAAATTACAGGCTCTCGAATCTCCGATATGTTAAAATTAACTCTTAAATCGGACAGGTCGAAATACTTAGCAGTTGATATGGTGACAAGTGAAGATTTAAAAACGGTATATAAGATCATAAATGAGAGAATTTCTACTACATAGCATACCCTTCATCGTCCTTGGGGCGATGGCGCTGTCGATATATTACTTTTCGAGCAGGATGGCTTGGGCGTTTGGGGCGAACAGGTGGCTTGTGATGGCGGTGGTTGGGGTACTGACCGTTGGGGCGTTTGTCTCGATGATGTTTATTATGAGGAGCAATCAGACCTCGGTCGAAAGCCACTTTTTGAGCAATGTCTCGAATATTTTGATTGGGGTTTTGATGTTTGTGGTTTGTGTCACTTTGGTGGTTGACGCAGTGAATATTTTCGTTAAAATTCCTCCTCGCACCTTTGGGTTTATGACGCTTTGTGTGACTGCTTTGGTCTCTCTTTATTCACTTTGGAACGCTTCATACACAAGGATTTACGAGGTGGATGTTACACTGCCGAACCTTGCCGAGCCGCTCCGCATTGCCCACCTTAGCGACACACACTTTGGGCACTTTTGGGGCGAGCGAAAGGCGCAGAGGTTGGCGGATATGGTAGCGAAAGAGGAGGTCGATTTGGTGGTAATCACAGGCGATATGTTCGATGGGCGTGTGCGCCTAAGTGCCGATGTCGTGCGACCCTTTGCCGAGCTTGGCGTACCAGTATATTTCTCTGAGGGCAACCACGATGGCTACTCTGGCGCACGTAATATTAAGCGGCTCCTAACCGAGAATGGCATCACAGTTTTGGAGAACGAAAAGGCGGAATTTAAGGGGTTGCAAATCATAGGGTTGGACTACCTCACCCCCGACGACCACACCGTCGACACCTTCCACGCACCACACAATCGCCACACGATGCAGAGCGTTCTCCCTACCTTAGGCATCGACCCCGACAGAGCCTCAATCCTCCTGCACCACAACCCAGTAGGGGCTTCTTACGCAGCCCAAAACGGAATAAATCTATACCTCGCAGGTCACACCCACGCAGGGCAACTCTTCCCCGCAACGCTCGTCGCAAAACTAATGTTCGAGTACAATAAAGGGCTCTACAACTACGACGAAAATATGCAGATCTACGTCTCGCAAGGCACAGGCACCTTTGGCCCTCCAATGCGCCTTGGCACGCATAGTGAGCTGACTATTATAAATCTTTTCAAGTAGTCTATTTCCGAATAAAATTACTACCTTTACGATTACTATGGAGAATAATATTGTAATATATCAAGCCGTAGATGGTACTACTGCGATAGATGTTAAGTTTGAAAATGAGACTATTTGGCTTACACAGAAGCAGATAGCGGAGCTTTTTGGGGTGAAACGTCCTGCCATTACCAAACACCTTAAAAACATATTTATAGAGGGTGAATTGGTGGAAAATTTGGTATGTTCCAAAATGGAACATACCACAAGGCACGGTTATGGAGAGGGGAAAACACAACGTAGTGAATCTATTTTCTACAACCTCGATGCAATCCTATCGGTAGGGTATCGTGTAAACTCCAAGAACGCAACGGCATACTCTACAACGAAGATGGCTCGAAACGCATAGGCAATAACGCCCTTGTAGCACTCACATTGATGATTGCCGAGTGCAAGACCGAGGAGATGGAAACAATGGTGAAAGTCGTTGTAAATCTTATTAATCGAGACAATTAAAACGATGGCCGAAAAAGAAAAAATGATAAAGGGCGAGCTATACGATGCTGGTGATGTGACGTTAGTAAAGGAGCGGGGCGAAATTATGCGCAAGCTATTGGGCGGTTGCAAGGGGTCGTTCACCATCGAGCCGAACGTATGGTTTGACTGAAATTACATAGGGGGGGGATTCAGCACCTCAAAACAAAAATCAAAGCCACAAAAATGGCTTGTATCAGATAGTTAAAAAAACATCAAAACAGCCTCTAGCAGCAACCTCCTTTCCATTCGAACGAAGAACAATTTATGCCGGCCATTTTAGCGGCGCGAGCGGATACTGTTTGTGCGAGCTCTTCGATTGTTTGGGGTTTGGAGTATAGGGTAGGGGATGCAGGGAAGATTATGGCTCCGCTTTCGGTGAGGGTTACCATATTTCGCAGGTGGATAAGCGATAGGGGTGCTTCGCGCGCTACGATGATAAGTTTTTTGCGCTCTTTGAGCATAACATCTGCGCTACGAGTTATTAGCGAGTCGGATGCTCCGCTGGCTATGCGTCCTATTGTCCCCATTGAGGCGGGGATTATGACCATTGCGTCGAAGTTTGCCGATCCGCTTGCTGGGGGGGCGAATAGATCATTGTTGGCGAGTTCCACAATTTTGGGATCTTGGCCAATCTTCTCCCCCTCATAAGCTACAACCTCGCGAGCCGAGGAGCTATAAATCACCGCCACAGACTCCACATTGGAGTCTGCGATGGCGTGATCTACGAGCTGTCGGGCATAGATAGCACCGCTAGCGGCAGTTATTGCGACAATAAGTTTCACAACGATTGTACCTAAGAACTTATCGAGCCGCTGTAAGCTACGAGGGTTACATCTATCCACTCCGAGGAGTTAGCAAATGTGATCTTGATGGTTGCCGCATCGAGTGAAAGCTCTGTGAACTTAACGATTGTTTGTGTACCATCGCTCAGTCCGCCATCGCCATCAAACTTGTAGTATATCTCCTTGTCGCCACTTTGGTACTCCTGTGCCCATGCCCACTCTCCGAGTTGTGTTGAGCCATCGCTGTCGATGATTATCATTGTGCCTGTGTTTGTGAAGGCTACATATCCGTACTCTTCAACTCCGTAGTTGTCATCTGTATAGTATGTCGATATGGTTTTCCAGATCGTGCTGATAAGTACGGTGTCGTCGGTTAATGATATCTCGTCAATTTTTGTGGGGCTTACGATTGCGGTTTTGCCATCGTTGCGTGTCATTGTAAACCTGATGCTCGAGCCGCTCCACGACGAGAACTCCAAGGTTCCGAATCCCGACAAAACAACTTTTGAAGAGCCTGAGATGTAGTACCTTCCATATATAATACTTGCCTCTTCGGTGTCGTCATCGCGCTCCACGATGAAGTAGTAGTCGTCCAATATAAACTCGATAGATTCATATCCGTATGTATCTTCCAGATCCCATTTGCCATAAAAATCGGTTTTGGTCAACTGAGATGCGATATCTTCGTCACTTGGCCAGTCATAACCGTCATCACACGAAGTAAAGGTGAAGAGCGCTACAAGAAGAAGCGGCAGAGTCCCAATTAATTTTTTCATAAATTTGAGTGTTTTAGGTATTGTTAATTTTTAGTTTAAACGTTTTAGGGTCTCAATAAATTGTGGAAAGAGGCTCCAAAGGTTTTCGGTTTGGAGCCACAGTTCGCGTGCGAGGCTCTTTTGCGAAGGTTTTTCACTCTCCACATCAGCTATATAGGCCTCATCTACGGGGTGTTCGTCGCTTGTGAATTCGGCATAGAATGGGGCAAATCGGCTTTTGAAGGCGTGTAGCTCCCCTGCGGGTATCTCTTTGTCGCGCAAGAACGATGACCACAAAAGCAGCAATGAGCGCGAGGCATATTTATCCGAAATATCATTTATCACCTCGTCGAATAGCTCATATTCGCCCACCGCGAGGTAGTCGTATGCCAAGAGTTCCGACACCTCCAAATGGTCTTCGGGGTCGAGGTCGAGCGATAGCTCCAACAGAGCCGACGAGATCTCGAAGTCGTTGATTAGGAAGTGGTCAATGGCCGAGAGGTGAAGGATCTCGATTGCTGAGCGTGAGTTGGTGTGCTTCCACTCCAACATTATCTCCTCGTCGTCGGGGAGCAGTTCGTGAAGTGTCTGCACAGCTTCGAAGCGGAGGTTGCACGCACCCTCTATGTCGCCACTCTGCTGCATCTCTTTGGACTGGGCAAGGATTTTTGAGAAATTCCCATGGCCACTTCTACCGCTTATGATCTCGAATGTTTGGTCTGGGGTTGGTCTTAATTCTGCTCTCTTCATTGATTTAGTTGTTGCGTTGAGTGATAAATGCACACAAATTTATGAGTGCTGTGCGATACTCCGACTCGGGGTACTCCGACAATATGGCCACCGCCTTGGTGACATATCCGCCCATCACTTCGCGAGCGAACTCTACACCTCTACCCTCGGTGACAATCTGTTGGAGCTCCTCGACTGCGGTGTCATCTGTGCCACACTTCGACAGCAATGTTTTGATGCGTGAGTTCAGCTCCACGTCTCCTTGCTCGAGGATCGCTAGCAGTGGGAGGGTTATCTTCCCTTCGCGCAGGTCGTTGTTTATGGGTTTGCCTGTTTGGGCCGATGGTGTGTAGTCCAAAATGTCGTCTTGGATCTGGAACGCCATACCTATCGCTTGGCCAAACTGCTTCATCTCCTCGACTCGATTGTGTGGTGCCCTAGCCGAAATAGCCCCCACAGAGGCACTTATAGAGATCAGCGAGGCGGTCTTTTTGGCGATCACGTTGAGGTACTCCTCGCGCGAGGATTCTTGTCTACGTGCGCAGTCATCCTGAATGATCTCACCCTCGCACAAAATAGCGATCGCTTTGACCACATGCGTAACTATATCTATCTGCCCACTCGACAATCCGATCGAGATATTGCGTGCGAGGATATAGTCGCCCGTGATGACCGCTCTTTTGGATTGCCACAATGCGTTGAGCGATGGTCTGCCGCGTCGTGTGTCGGCGCTGTCGATCACATCGTCGTGGATAAGCGATGAGAGGTGTATCATCTCGATCATCATCGCAGCGACCCATGCTCTACGTCCCACGATATTTTGGGGCGAGTTCATCGCAGCGCAAAGCATCACAATCGTCGGGCGAACTCCCTTTCCTCTCGACGACATAGCGTCGTTGAGCATGAGCTGAATGAGGGGATTTTCGCTCTGAAACTCTTTGGCGACAAACTCGTCGAAGGCTTTCAGCTCCTCGGCTATCGGTTTGCGTATTTGATCGAGTGTTAACATTATCTATTTTAGTTCTTTTGTGTATTGTAGAAAATTTGCAACTTTATCTGAGCCTTTAGCTCATGGAGCTAACGTCCGATAGGCAACAAATATTCTCTGCAAATTTATATAAAATTCCTCAGAATATATGCGAATGACCATAAAATTTCACCTCACACGCTTATATTTCGGGAAATTATATGTAATTTTGTAACCACTATATTTGGATAATAGTTTTTAATGCGAATCTAGGTTTGAGAATTCAAACCTAGATTCGCACCACTTAAAGGAGCAAAACTAAGGTTTTGCGACTAAGCCCCATCCCTAGGGAGGGGGTTTGGGGGGTGGGGTAAAATATAATAAATATAAAAAAAAAGAAATAGATCAAACCTTAATTCGCAATTTTATATGATAAAATTAACTCGCAAGGTGTGGCTACCCACAGCAGTGACCTTGGCTCTATACGCTTTGGTCGCACTCCTCTATTTCGCTCCTCAGATCGGGGGCGATGTCTTGGTTCAAGGCGATGTGACCCAATACAAGGGCATGACCCAAGAGATTCTCGAGAGTCGGGAGCGCACGGGGGAGGACCCTCAATGGACAGGGTCGATGTTTGGCGGTATGCCTGCCTACCTAATCAATGTGGCATACCCTGCGCAGGTTATCAAAAAATATATCGGCTCGGTGGTCAAATTGATCCCCGAACCTGCGGCCTATATCTTCTTCGCTATGGTGGCTATGTGGCTGATGTTGGCGATGATGGGGCTGAACTTGTGGGTTGCTATGGTTGGAGGTTTGATGTATGGACTCTCGACCTACTTCTTCCTAATTATCGGGGCTGGCCACATCACCAAGATGTGGGCTTTGGTCTACGCGCCGCTGATGTTTGGTGGCGGATATATAGCCCTCAGAGGCAATATGTGGCTGGGTGGTGCCCTTATGGCGCTCTTCACATCGCTCGAAATTGGAGCTAACCACCCCCAAATCTCATATTACTTTATATTGGCTATGGGGGCCTTTTGGATCTCGGAGGCTGTGGTGGCATGGCGCTCGCGTATGGTCAAGGATTTCTCCAAGCGAACGGCTGTGATGGTCATAGCAGGTTTGGTGGCCGTTGGGTCGAACCTCTCGCCACTATGGTACACCTACGAACATACCCCCGATACCACGCGCGGAGGCTCCGTGTTGGCCGACATGGCCGATGAGCAGAGTAGCGCCGTGGGGCTCGATTTGGAGTATGCCACAGCGTGGAGCTATGGGCGTGCGGAGAGTTTCAATATGTTGATCCCCGACTTTATGGGTCGCGCATCGGGCCATACATTCTCGCGCGATGGAGCGGTGGCTAGTGCGCTACGTCCCTACCAAGCTCAAAGTTTGGCTCAGCAGATCCCAGTCTATTGGGGCCAACAACCCTTCACGGGAGGGCCGACATACATAGGCGCGGTGGTGCTCTTTTTGGCGGTGTTGGGATTCTGCCTCACCGACTGGCGACAGAGATGGTGGATACTATCTATCTCGATCCTTATGCTGCTCTTGTCGTGGGGACGCAACTTCATGTGGTTCACCGAATTGATGTTCGATATATTGCCGGGCTACAACAAATTCAGAACCGTCTCGATGACCCTCACTGTTGTGGAGTGGACAGCTCCTCTGTTGGCCGCTATCGCTGTGTCGAAGTTGTGGGAGGGGGAGATTTCCAAACCAAAGATTTACAGATCAATAGCGTGGGCAAAATCTCTAACCGCAGGTGTCGCCTTGATATTTATCCTCTTTGGACGTATGCTCTTTAGCTTCGACGAAGCAGGTGCGCTGGGGATGTTGCTCAATGCACGTTTTCCCGACGCGATGGCCACGGAGGTGGCTCGCGCGATGGTGGCCGAGAGATACTCGATCATGGCGGCAGACGCATGGCGAACGATAATCCTTGTGGCGCTGTCGGCTTCGGTGGTGTGGCTAACGTATATGAAGTTTATCAAGCGCGGTGTGATGATTGCTCTCCTCTCGGGGTTGGTGATCTTTGACCTTGTGGGTGTGGGGGCGAGGTTCCTCTCGTTCGATAATTTCCAATCACCCACAAACACCACTATCCGCCCCTCGTCGGCTAATCGTCAAATCATGGCAGACAAGGAGTTGGGATACAGGGTCTTTAACCTCACGGTGAGCCCATTCAACGACGCAACGACATCCTACTTCCACCGCTCGATAGGTGGCTACCACGGAGCTAAACTCTCTCGTTACCAAGACCTCATTGAGAACCAATTGGCCAAACAAACCCCCGGGGTGCTGGATATGTTGAATACCAAATATATGATCGTGCCACCCCAAAGTGGAGCCGAACCAACTGTTGTCGCTCGCGAGAGTGCCAATGGAGCTGCATGGTTCGTGGGCGAAATCGTCGAGGCGCAAACCCCTCGTCAAGAGATGGATATGTTGAGCCAAATATCGACCAAAGAGGTGGCCGTTGTGGAGGCGAGCGAAGGGGTCGAGGCGACAACTTTTGGTCGAGGCGAGATCTCGCTTGTGGAGTATGAGCCCAATAGGCTAGCCTATAACTATACCCTAGACGCAGATGGCGTGGCGGTGTTCTCGGAGATATATTACGACAAGGGTTGGAGCGCCACAATAGATGGTGTGGAGGCTCCATACTTTAGGGCCGACTATCTGCTTCGCGCCATGAAGCTCCCCGCGGGAGAGCACCAAGTGGTGTGGGAGTTTAGGGCCCCAGCGTGGGGACTTATTGAGGGTATAACCCTTATCTGTTCGCTACTTATTTTGATTTCACTAATCTCGGTTTTAGTATATGAAGGACGACAAAAGATTAAAGCGTAAGGTCCGTAACTCCTACGCAATATCGACCATCAGCATATCGTTAGTTCTCTTTATGTTGGGTTCGGTGGGCTACCTTATGGTCTCGGCTATGGATGCCGCAGATGCTCTGCGCGAAAATATATCGGCCACAGTGGAGCTCTCGCGCAGTGTCACCGAGAGCCAGCGCGACGAGATTCGCAGGCGAATTTCGGCCTACCCTTTGGCAGGCGAGATCACCTTCTCGTCGAAGAGCGAAAAGGCCAAAGATGAGGAGTTTAGGAAGATGTTTGGTGTGGAGTTCGAAAACGTATTGGAGGATAATCCACTCATGGATAGCTTCAGCGTGCAACTATCGGCCCAATCCTCAAATGGGGAGCTATTGGCCGATTTCGTGGACCATGTAAGCAAAATCGAGGGGGTCGAAAGGGTTAGCTACCCAGCGCAACTCATAGAGAATGTACACTCGGTGGTGGGGATCTTCCAAACCGTGTTGCTCTGCTTCGGGGGCGGCTTGATGCTCATCTCGCTCATCCTGCTCAACAACACCGTGCGACTAGCGATCTTTTCGCGCAGACATCTAATCAACACCATGAAGTTGGTGGGGGCCACAAAATGGTTTATTATGCGTCCATTTATCTGGCGAGGTTTGGTGTCGGGATTTTGGGCTGGCGTGTTGGCGATGATGATGTTTGGAGGTGCGACATATGCCCTTATGGAGACCCTGCCCGAGATCTTTGCGTGGGAGCAGATCGAGAGGGCGATAATCATGGCAGGCGTGATGGTGGGTTGCGGAATCTTGATTTCGGGGCTCTTCACTGTTGTGGCGGTAAATAAATTTGTAAACATGAAGTCAAATAAGATACACATATATTAAAATGGAAAAAATGGATAAAAAAGTAGATAGCACAGAGAATCCTCAAATGCCACTGGGCACGAGAAACTATAAGATCCTCGCCGTCGGATTTGCACTTATTGTATTGGGTTTTGCATTGATGTCGGGAGGAGGTAGCGATGACCCTATGGTCTTCGACTACGCGATCTTTTCGTGGAGACGCATAACCTTGGCCCCAATTGTTGTGGTGGTAGGTTTTGTGGTCGAGATATATGCAATCCTCAGCCGCAAGTAGAAATTAAAAAACTAATCCAAATTATATATTCATGACGATTATTCAATCAATAATCCTCGGCATTGTGCAGGGGATTACCGAGTTTTTGCCTGTGTCGAGTAGTGGACATTTGCAGCTCTTCAAGGAGCTTATGGGCGTTGAACTCACCAATAATTTAACCTTCGATGTGGCTTTGCACGCAGGTACCGTGTGTAGCACATTTGTGGTGTTGTGGAGCGAGATACGCCGAATCTTCGTGGGGCTGTGGAGCACCAAATTCAACGAGGAGCAGGCTTATGTGTTGAAGATTATCCTCTCGATGGTCCCCGTGGCTGTTGTGGGATTTACCGTAAAGGATTACCTAGAGGAGATGCTCTCGTCGAACTATATATTGTTGATCGTGGGGGCTATGTTGCTTCTCACGGCCTTTCTTTTGGCCTACGCCTACTTCTCAAAGCCCAAACCCAAGGAGAATATTTCGTATCGTGATGCCTTTGTGATTGGTGTGGCTCAAGCAGTTGCGGTGATGCCCGGCATCTCGCGTTCGGGGGCGACAATCGCAACGGGTCTGATCTTGGGTAACAAGAAGGAGAGCGTTGCGCAATTCTCGTTCCTGATGGTTTTGGTCCCTATTTTGGGTAATACATTTTTGGATCTAGTGGGCTCCGATGGGGGTATGGATTTTGGTAATGTCGGCACACTGCCGATGATTGCTGGTTTCTTGGCCTCGTTTGTGGTGGGAGCTTTGGCTTGCAAGTTTATGATCGACATCGTCAAGCGTGGCAAACTTCTGTGGTTCGCTTATTACTGCTTGGCGGTTGGTTTGATTTCGATAGTTGGGTATTTTATAGTGTATTAGTATTAGATGGTAGAAAATAGTTTAGAGGGGGTAGATTTCAGAGAGGGTTACATCGCAGTTATCGACAAACCATTGGAGTGGACATCTACGGATGTTGTTCGTAAAATCAAATATGCGTTGGGGCGTAAGGGCTACCGCAAAATCAAGGTGGGACACGCTGGCACACTCGACCCATTGGCCACAGGGGTGCTGTTGGTCTGCATAGGCAAGGCGACCAAGATGGTCGATGCTTTGCAGGCCGAGCAGAAGGAGTATGTCGCCGATGTGATGTTGGGTGCTACAACCCCTAGCTTCGATCTGGAACACCCGATCGACAAATATTACCCCACGGAGCATATCACGCGCGAGGGGATAGATGCAGCACTCGAGTCGCTCACGGGCGAGAGGTTGCAGTTGCCTCCTGTATATTCGGCCAAGCGAGTCGAGGGTAAGGGTATGAGAGCCTATGAGATGGCGCGTGCAGGCGAAGAGGTGGAGCTAAGGCGAGCACTCATTAATATATATAGTATGGAGGTTGAGGAGTTCGAACTGCCTCGTCTGCGAATTAGAGTTAAATGTAGCAAGGGTACCTATATCCGTTCTTTGTCGGGAGAGATTGGCGAAGCTGTGGGTAGCGGAGGTCACTTGACGGGGCTAAGGCGTACGCGCAGTGGTGGATTTACCGTAGAAAATGGGTGGCAACTAGAAGATTTTTTAAAAAAGTTGGAGTTGCTTGAAACAAAGGAGTAATTTTTACGTATAATCTTTTTGTGTTACAGTTTGTGAAACGCTTTATTAAAAATTTAAGACGCTTATGAAATTATCGCAATATGGCTACGAATTTACGGCCGAAATGCTCGCTCAACACCCCTCTTATCAACGAGATGAGTCACGTTTGATGGTTATCAATCGACAAGATGGAACAATCGAACACAAACTATTTAAGGACGTTATAGAGTATTTCGACGAAAAAGATCTATTTGTTTTTAACGATACAAAAGTGTTTCCAGCACGACTCTATGGAAATAAAGAGAAAACGGGGGCCGAGATCGAGATCTTTTTGCTCCGTGAGCTAAATCGAGAGCTGCGATTGTGGGATGTGTTGGTCGACCCAGCGCGTAAAATCCGTATCGGAAATAAACTCTACTTTGGCGACAATGAGTTGATCGTGGCCGAGGTGGTAGACAACACCACCTCTAGAGGACGTACCCTTAGATTCCTTTTCGATGGAACGCACGAGGAGTTCAAAGAGGCGCTCTATCAGTTGGGCGAAACGCCATTTCCCAAATGGATCAGACCCCAAGTGGAGCCCGAAGATGCCGAGCGATACCAAACAATATATGCCAAACACGAAGGGGCTGTGGCGGCTCCAACGGCAGGTCTGCACTTCTCGAAGCACCTGCTCAAACGCATAGAGATCAAGGGTATAGATCAAGCATATGTGACTCTGCATGTGGGTCTAGGTAGCTTCAGAACAGTAGATGTCGAGGACTTGTCAAAACACAAAGTCGATTCGGAACAATATGTCGTGGAGCAGGAGGCTGTAGATATGGTCAACAACGCCAAAACTCAGGGTCGAAGAATTGTATCGGTGGGTACAACTGTGATGCGTACATTGGAGTCGGCGGTGTCCACTGGCGGAATGATTAAGCCCATGGAGGGGTGGACCAATAAGTTTATCTTCGCTCCATATGAGTTTGCTGTGGCCAATGCGATGATTACCAATTTTCACCTCCCATACTCAACCCACCTGATGATGGTGGCAGCTTTTGGGGGCTACGAATTGGTGATGAATGCTTACAAAATAGCCCGTGAGGAGGGTTATCGTTTTGGAACCTATGGAGATGCAATGCTGATCCTGTAGGCCAAAGTTGGTAAAAGTGAGAGAGTGAAGTTTGAATAACAGATAAAAATTACTACCTTTGCAGGTATAACGAATAAATAGATGGGATCAAAAAAAATATTATATGTATGCCAAGAGGTGACTCCATATCTGGCGGAGACTCCCGAATCGGCTTTGTGTCGCGAGCTGTTGCAGGCGATTCAGGAGCGTGGCAACGAGATTCGAACCTTTATGCCCCGATATGGTCTTATCAACGAGCGTCGTAACCAACTCCATGAGGTGATCCGCTTGTCGGGAATGAACCTTATAATCGACGATAACGACCATCAACTCATAATCAAAGTTGCCTCTATCCCCTCGGCTAGAGCGCAGATCTACTTCATAGATAATGATGACTACTTTGCGCGCAAAGCGGTCTTGGAGGATGCGTCGGGCGAGGAGTTCGAGGATAATGACGAGCGTGCGATATTCTTTGCGCGTGGAGTGTTGGAGACGGTCAAAAAGCTCAGGTGGGAGCCCGCTATTGTCCACTGCCATGGCTGGTTCTCGTTCTTGGTGGCGGCCTATTTGCGCAACACCTTTGCCGACGATCCAGTCTTTAAGGGGGTGAAGATCGTGGCCTCGTTTAACTCCAAAGGGTTCGACAAAACGTTGGCTGCGGAGTTTAAGTCTAAACTCGAAAGTGAGGGTATTGTAGACGCTGATTGTACAATTTTATCGGACCCTACATACCAAAATCTTTGTAGGTACGTTATCTCTTGTGCAGATGGCATTGTGTTTAGCTCGGAGGATGTGGACGAAGAGTTGGTTGCAGCAGCGCGCCAAAGTGGTAAGCCAGTGTTAGAGTACCAATCCTCGACAGAGGCAGACTTTTTCGACAATTATGACAAATTTTATGATACACTCTAAATCAAAACTTTGGCACACGGTGTCGACTATTGTTGTGGCTATTGTGGCTGCAATCGTGGGCGTGAGCTGTTCATATGATGAATCGTTGGGGTTGGGATTGACCCCTTCGGACCAAGAATTCGCCCTATTTACGCTCGAAAACAACACAAGTTTCGAGACCTCGTTCTATATGAGCGACAGTATCCGAACGTCAAACGTCGGACTTGTGGTGATGGGAGCCGAAAAGGATCTGACATTTGGAGAGCGTAGATCGGGTTTCTTTACCCAGTTTGTACCCAAATATGAGATTGATGATTCGGATGATGATTGGGATGAGAACTACCCATTTGGATATCTGCCCATCCTCGACTCTATGATGTTGTCATTCTCGCTTGTGGAGTATTCGGGAGATACAACCCAAATCCAAACATTTGCGGTCTATGAGGTGCGTAATGTTGACTTCTTGGAGAACAGTGTCGACTCGATATATTTCGCCGATTTCGATATTAGCATGTTGGATTTGACCGACGAGCCGATCTTTACATTCACATATCCCGACCAACCCAACGGAGTTTATGTGGAGACAACAACCTCAGTGAGACTCTATCCGCCATCTCCAATGACCGCCGATGCTCAATACTTTCTCAATAAATTGATGCTCCAAGATTCGGAGTGGGATATGGATATATATGATGAAGATGAGTATGACCTCTTTGTGGATAAGTTGAATGGACTATATATTGTCCCAACGACCGAAAACTATGGAGAGCCATCGAGCCTACTCGACCAATCGGGGGCAACCTATTCGCTCTTTGTCGATGGTTCGGGTATCAATTTCTCTGCCAGAAGTGTATATACCTACGACCCAAGTGTGGTGAAGGATACAGTCTATATGAGCTATGCCTTTAGGTACACATCAAAAGAGTTCTATGGTATGTCTATCAACACTGTGGAGCACACCAATGATCTGAGTGCGGAGTATGACCTCCCATCGTCGAATATCTTGATCGAGGGAATGTCGGGCGTTGTGAGCAAGATCACCATCACCCAAGAGCTATTCGAGGAGTTGGATAAAGTCCTCTCTCAGACCTACGACAGCGCAGGTAACCTCTACAATACGATCTTTATGAATCAAGCGAGGTTGGATCTATATATGCCCGAAGAGGCGACGGTGAGTTACGACGCGTCGACGATCCTCCCTCTGACCATCAAAGAGTGGTTCGATAAATACCCTACCAGACTAGGTATGTTTACCAACTACACGGATTACTACCTCGACGAGGATGATGTGGAGGATGATGAGTCGACGCTCGAGGGAATCGAGGATTATGATTATAGTTACGAGATTAACTACAGCACCATTCTCCCCTATAATGGCTATCTTAACCGCAGTACGGGCTCATACGAGATGATAATCTCGGGTCAGCTGCAAGAGGCGTGGAATAGTTTCTTGGAGGCAAAGAAGGCTGCTGGAGGCGATTTTGATGCGATCAATTGGGACGATGTGGAGGATAGAACCATTATCGTTGGCCCTCCTGCCGACAACCTCTTCACGGTGCGTTATGCCACTCTACAAGGTATGAACGATGGAACCAATAACGCTCCTGTGAGATTGAGATTAACATACACATTGACAAAATAGAAGCCTGCCGAAATAGCCTCAACCTAAGCCCCATTGTGGACTTAGGTTTTCGCTTTTGTGCGAGGTGGGGTGTAGAAATGGGCTACAATATATTTTTTAAGTATAAGTTTATATGCAATATAATTTAGTTATAGTCGAGTCTCCTGCAAAGGCAAAGACAATCGAGAAATTTTTGGGCAAAGATTATGTGGTGAAGTCGAGCTTCGGACATATCCGCGACTTGGCAAAGAAAGATCTAGGAATCAAGGTCGATGGCGATTATGCCCCTGTATATGAGATCCCCTCCGACAAGAAAAAGGTTGTCGACGAGCTCAGGAAGTTGGCCCAAGGGGCATCGAGCGTATGGTTAGCATCCGATGAGGACCGCGAGGGAGAGGCCATTGCATGGCACCTTGCGGAGGTCTTGGGGTTGGATATCGCCACTACCAAGCGAATTGTTTTCCATGAGATCACCAAACCTGCGATCTTGGCCGCTATAGAGTCACCTCGTACGGTCAACCTCGATTTGGTATATGCCCAACAGGCGCGTCGCGTGTTGGACCGCTTGGTGGGATTTGAGCTCTCGCCAGTGTTGTGGAAGAAGGTTCGTCCGCAGCTCTCGGCAGGTCGTGTGCAGAGTGTGGCTGTGAGGTTGTTGGTTGCTCGCGAGAGGGAGATTATCGCCTTTAACTCGACTCCCTACTACCGCGTGGTGGGAGACTTCATGAAGATCGGAGCTAAGGGTGCTTTCAAGGCGGAGTTGAGCCGTAGGTTAGATACCCAAGAGGATGCACAGCTCTTTTTGGAGGAGTCTAAGGATGCTAAATTCACGGTGAGCAAGGTCGAGGAGAAGCCTATCAAGCGCAAACCTTCACCTCCGTTCACAACCTCTACGCTTCAACAAGAGGCAGGTCGCAAGTTGAGCATGTCGGTTTCGCAAACCATGTCGGTGGCCCAAAAGCTCTATGAGCAGGGACTTATCACCTACATGCGTACCGATTCGGTCAACCTCTCGAAGCAGGCTTTGGCTCAGTGCAAGGAGGAGATCACAAAGAATTTCGGTGCTGAGTATTCGGCTCCCAAAAACTATAAGACCAAGAGTAAGGGTGCTCAAGAGGCGCATGAGGCTATCCGCCCATCCTATATCGAGCGTCGCAATATCGAGGGTACACCTGCGGAGCGTAAGTTGTATGATCTGATCTGGAAGCGTACGTTGGCCTCACAGATGGTTGAGGCGCAGATGGATCGCACGATAATCAATATCGAGCGAGGACCCAAATCGGCAACATTCACCGTTACGGGCGAGATCCTTCGTTTCGATGGATTTATGAAGCTATATACGGAGTCGGTCGATGATGATTCATCGAGCGAGGATGCTAAGGAGGGACTTCTGCCCAAAATGGTTGTGGGCGAGGAGTTGAACCTTAAGACCCTGAAGGCTACGCAACGCTTCACGCAAGCCCCTTCGCGCTACGATGAGCAGTCGATGGTCAAGAAGTTGGAGGAGTTGGGAATCGGTCGCCCTTCGACCTATGCCCCCACGATCACCACGATCATCAACCGCGGATATGTGGTTAAGCAGAGCAAGGAGAGCGAGAAGCGTGACTATACGCAGTTGACTCTATCTAAGGGTGTTATCTCGTCGGAGGTTCTGAGCGAGAAGCATGGTTCGGAGAAGAATAAATTGTCTCCAACAGATATTGGAATGATGGTCAATGACTATCTGGAGACTCAGTTTGGCTCTATTTTGGACTACAACTTCACGGCTAATGTCGAGAAGGAGTTCGACCGTATTGCCGAGGGTGAGATCTCGTGGGTGAAGATGATCGACGATTTCTATAAACCTTTCCACACGTTGGTCGACACGGCTATTGGCACGCAAACGGATAAGTCGGCGCGCGACAAGATATTGGGTGTGGACCCCAAGTCGGGCATGCAGGTCAAGGCACGTATCGGACGCTATGGCCCTATGGTGGAGATTGCAGCACCCACGGAGGATGAGAAGCCTAAATACGCAGCCCTCAAAAAGGGTCAGCTGATTGAGTCAATCACTTTGGAGGAGGCTTTGGAGTTGTTTGCTCTGCCTCGCACTTTGGGCGAATTTGAGGGCGAGAATCTGGTCGTTGGTTTGGGACGCTTTGGAGCCTATATACGTCAAGGCAAGGTCTTTACATCGTTGGATAAAACGGATGATCCATACACAATCACCCTTGAGCGTGCCCAAGAGTTGGTTCTCACCAAGCGTGCGGCAAAGTTGGCGGCTAACACACCGATCAAAACCTTTGAGGAGGATGCCGAGCTATTGATTAAGAATGGACGTTACGGACCATATATCGCATACAACGGCAAAAATTACCGTATTCCCAAAAGCTCGGTGCCCGAGGAGTTGACCTTTGAGGCGTGTCAAGAGATTATCAAAAACTCTAAAAAATAGAGGTAGATGTTAAGATTCATATTTGCGGCAGCTCTTATTGTGAGCACACTGCAACCTATTGTGGCACAGATCCCAACGCAGGTGAAGTCCAATGCTGGGCATAACTTCAAGTTCCAAGACAAGATCACAGTCGAGGTACTTGATGTCGAGGATCAAGCTCAGAGCGGAACATGCTGGAGCTTTGGTGTCACATCGCTTCTCGAGAGCGATATTATCGCAAAGGGGGGTGAGGCTGTGAACCTGTCGGATATGTGGATCGTGCGCCACTCTTATTACGATAAGGTGGTTAAGTATGTGAGGCTGCATGGCCATTTGAACCTCTCGATCGGAGGGGCTATGCACGATGTCACGGCTGCTATCAAGAGATATGGCGTGGTGCCCGAAGCGGCATATCCGGGGCTCAATTATGGTACCAAGCGCCATGATTTTAGGGAGCTGGATGTTGTGTTGCGCTCCTACGCCGATGCTATAATCGAAGGGGGGCAACCCTCGGCGGTGTGGGAGAGGGGGTTGAATATGATCCTCGACAACTACTTCGGCCAGCGAATAGCATCTTTTGAGTGGGAGGGCAAAACCTATACCCCAAAGTCATATGCCGAGTCATTGGGGCTTATGATGGATGATTATATATCGTTGACATCCTTTATGCATCACCCATACAACCAAATGGTCCAGCTCGAGCTGCCCGACAATTGGATGTGGGGCGAGGCGTATAACCTCCCTATAGATGACCTTATGGAGTTGATGGAGAGTGTTGTGAAGGGTGGACGTAGCTTTGGTTTGGCGGTCGATATTACCGAAGATAGCTTTTTGACCTATGGCGGTGTGGCGACTATTCCCCTCACCGACGAGCATAAAGCCCGAAGGTGGGACTATATCCAAAAGCGTAGGCAGACGGAGTTTAATAACTTTACGACCACCGACGACCACTGCCTCCATATCATCGGTCTGGCTACCGACCAAAATGGAGATGGTTACTTCAAGGCCAAGAATTCGTGGGGCAAGATCGAGCCTTATGAGGGGTATTTCTACTTTTCGAAGCCCTACCTTGAGCTTAAGACGATCCTTATTATGGTTGACCGCACGCTGCTTCCCAATAACATCAAAAAGCAGTTGGGGATACATTAAAGAGAATAATGCAAAATGGACTCAAAGCTACATACTCCGCTGTTGTTCCCCACATTTGGGGTTGTTGTGGGTGTTGTGGCTTCGCGGATGTTGAGTCTGGATCTATATGCTCCACTTATCACAGTTGTGATAGGTGGGGTTCTGTTTTTGTGGCGAGGGTGGAGCGTGGCGCTACTCATTATCGCCCTTGGGTGTGGGGCGTTGCGCATGTCGATCGAGGGTGTTGACCCATCGGGGGCAAAGCCTTATGCCTCGGTGTCGCGCGTTGTGTGGAGTGAGGATTCATTTGTGGGAGGGTTGCAATCTAAAGCGATGGGGCGTATTGAGCGGCTGGAGTTGTCGGGTAGGGCCGAGGGGTTGGCCAAAGCGACAATCTTGGGGCATGTGGGGGCGATAACCCCCGATCAGCGATACACATATGGCGTGAGTGGCGCGGGCCACTTGTTGGCTGTCTCGGGGCTTCACCTCACGGTGATATTCCTGCTGCTGAACTTTATGTTGTTGCCCCTTGTCCTACTGCCTCGCGGACATATAATTCGGGGTGTGGTGATTGTGGGTATCATGTGGTTTTATGCGGCAGTTGTGGGTTTTAGCCCCAGCGTTGTGAGGAGCGTTGTGATGTTCTCGGTGTTGCAGGCGGCATGGTCCATGGGGCGGCAATACAACAAACTCAACTCTCTGTTGTTGGCACTTTTGGTCGGAGTGGTCTACTCACCTATGTTGCTCTATAGCGTAGGTTCTCAACTCTCGGTGATCTCCGTGGCGGCTATTCTGTTGTGGGGCATGCCTCTCTATCGG
>JBCQUO010000029.1:0-30037 GCA_047173955.1 Rikenellaceae bacterium | reverse complement strand
ATCCGTCCGAAAACTTCATTATGCTGCCCCTCGACTTGCATGTGTTAGGCCTGCCGCTAGCGTTCATCCTGAGCCAGGATCAAACTCTCCATTGTAAAAATATTAAATGTGTGTTTAGAGTCCTGACTATCTCAAATTCATTTTAAATTGAATTGACAAATAAATGCTACATTTTTCTTTCAAAAAATATATTTTATAACCAGTAATTCAAAGAACAATTTCAAAATTTCTTCTGCTTTAGTTTTCAACTTTCGTCTCGAACTAACCCCGTTTAACCCATGAGCCAAGGCTCGTTGTGATTGGTCGGGACTGCAAAGGTAAGCATTATTTTTTAACTTACAAATTTTTGAAGAACTTTTTGCAATATTTTTTTTCAATCAAACTCTTTTAAAAAGAAACAATCAATGGCTTGCGCCTCGATCACTCATTTCGTAAGAACTCTTTTGCTGTATTGCGGTTGCAAAGGTAGGGTTTTTTTTGATAACTGCAAACATTTCACTAATTATTTTGCGTAAAAATGTTATTTATTTTTCAACTTATTGATAATCAGCGTGGTAAACAAACGCAATTCACACACAAATTTATTTGATTGATTATCAATAGATTATGGATTAAAACAGCTTTTTTTGCGCTATATAATATATAGGTATAAAAATGGCGATTTGTGGCATCTTTTAAATTGGTTCATTTTTTGCAAAACAGAGAAAAGAAGTATCTATTTCGGCCATATGAAACAGATAGAGGGGCGAATTTGTTTGAAAATTTTCGCGGCTTCACCTCTAACTTCCGATATTTTCCCTCGGAGCAGGGGTAAACTTTTAATAAATTTCTTCTTATGAAACGATTTTTTCTTTTGTGCACAGCCCTAACAGTTGCGATTTTTGGCGCATATTCACAGCGGCCCTCTAACTTTTGGACCATAAAAGCTGGGGTTAACTTCTCGACTTTTGCCAATTCAGACTACTCATCGGAGGCTCTAACGGGGTTTAATGTTGGTGTGAATCGAGCTTTTTCGATCTCTGACCAGTCGCCTATATTCTTCCAAACGGGGTTGGCGATGGAGATGAAGGGGGCAAAAAACTCATATTCGATAGATGGGGTTGAGTTCAAGAACACCACAAAGGTCTATGCGTTGGAGGTCCCGATGTTAATGAACATAGGTTTTGACCTCTCGCAAAAATCGACTCTCCGCCCATTCGTGGGTTTATACTACTCCTTTGCGTTGGGAGGGAGGATCGAGGCCGATGGCGAGTCGACCAATCCATTCAAGAAAAAGAGCGTGACATTGGGCGATGGAGAAGAGAGCATGGAGAGTAGAATATTTAACCGCTCGGACTTTGGCGTGAGGGTGGGTGTAGATTACAAATACACCAAATATTCGATCGGCATAGCATATGATCTAGGGTTGACAAACGTATATGCAAAAAAATATAGAGCCCAAAACTATGAGGCTAACACAGGTTCATTCTCTATAAACCTTGGATATTTTTTCGACTAAGACCGTTGCAAGGCGGCGAAATTTCAAAGATACCGTAGAGTTCTGATCGGTCACGTACGCTAAGTACGCTCCCTCACACCCCTCTACGGTATCTTCAAAATTTCATCCACCTATCAATAGTCTCTAAATCGGAGCAAAACAAACATTTTGCAATGGTCTCCGAATAGGAATCGTGGACTGAGTAATGCTGAGTCGGACTGGGTAGGACTGAGAAAATCTGAGGCGAGTGATGAATTGCGAAGGAAAGGCAAACGCAACATGAGCTTTCGCATGTTATCCCCTCGGCTTGCTGTGCGGCCGCCCGCTGTTAGGGCAGTCCTCGGGAAAGATAACGCTTCTTACCTTCCGAACTTCACCAACAGCACATTAACATCCGCAGGTGACACTCCGGGGATGCGCGCTGCTTGACCTATTGTACGTGGACGGATCTTGGTGAGTTTCTGTCGCGCCTCGATGGTGAGGGCTTGGGTTGTGTGGTAGTCGAAGTTCAGGGGTATAGATATATTCTCCAGCCTCTGCAACTTATCGGCTATTGCACGTTCGCGCTCTATGTAGCCACGATATTTAACCTGCACTTCGGCCTGTTCGATGATCTCGGGCGAGGGTGCCACCTCCTCGATGAAGCGTTTTAGCTTGGGGACATATTCGGACAACCCCATAAGGGTTATATTGTTACGAATGAGAATATCCGCGACCTTTTTTCCTTGGGTCAATGGATCCTGCCCCAACTCCTTGAGGTATGCCTCGACCTGTGCAGGCTTGACGCTGGTGGTGTTGAGCAGCTCCATGAGCGATGTCAACGTCTCGCGCTTGCGGTCGAACTCTGCGGAGCGCTCTGCGGAGATCATCCCTATACGCTGAGCGATGGGGGTGAGGCGCATATCGGCATTATCTTGGCGCAGGAGGATACGATATTCGGCACGCGAGGTGAACATTCGGTATGGCTCGTCGACCCCCTTGGTCACAAGGTCGTCGATCAAAACACCTATGTATGCCTCATCGCGCGAAAGGATAAGCGGCTCCTCGCCTTTGAATGTGAGGGCAGCGTTGATACCAGCCATAAGCCCCTGAGCCCCAGCCTCCTCGTAGCCCGTGGTACCATTTATCTGCCCTGCGAAGTAGAACCCCTCGATGAGTTTAGTCTCGAGCGTGTGGTGTAGCTGCGTGGGTGGAAAGTAGTCATACTCAATGGCATAGCCCGGGCGATAGATATGTAGATCCTCGAACCCCTCGATTTTGTGCAGCGCCTCCCACTGTACCTCCCATGGCAGTGACGACGAAAATCCATTGAGGTAATATTCGTGCGTGTCGCGCCCCTCGGGCTCCAAAAATAGCTGATGTTGATTCTTGTCGGCAAAGGTGCGGAGTTTATCCTCTATGCTTGGGCAATACCTAGGACCTATGCCGTGGATCGTGCCGTTGAATAGTGGCGAGCGGTCGAATCCCCCCTTGAGGGTGTTGTGCACATCCTCCGAGGTGTAGACCAAGTAGCATGGCATCTGCTCCTCGACAGGTTGGGTCTCGGACGAATATGAGAACTTCGAGGGGCTATCGTCACCTGCCTGAGGTTCGAGCTTCTCGAAATTGATCGTTCTGGCATCGAGACGCGCCGGGGTGCCAGTCTTCATGCGCCCCACCTCGAAGCCCACACCTATGAGCGATTGGGTGACCCCCACCGAGTGTGCATCTCCTGCACGCCCTCCCGACGCTTGGGCCGCTCCGCAGTGCATAAGTCCACCGAGGAAGGTTCCATTGGTGAGGATAACTTTCTGACACTCAAACTCCACCCCCATTTGGGTCTTGACACCTCTGATCTTCGACCCCTCGAAAAGGATCTCCACAACGCTATCTTGCCATATGTATAGGTTCTCTTGGTTCTCGAGCCTACGTCTCCACTCGGCCGAGAAGAGCGCCTTGTCACACTGCGCACGTGGACTCCACATCGCCGCCCCCTTGCTGCGGTTGAGCATGCGGAACTGTATGGTGCTAATGTCGGTGACAATACCCATCTCTCCGCCCAAAGCATCTATCTCGCGCACAATCTGCCCCTTAGCAACTCCACCCACGGCAGGGTTGCAAGACATATTGGCAAACTTCGTCATATCCATCGTCAGAAGCAGGGTCTTAGCCCCTAACTTCGCCGCTGCCGAGGCCGCCTCACACCCTGCGTGACCTGCCCCAACAACTATTATATCGTACCTTAGAACCATAATCCAATTAGTAATTTTGCACAAAGATAATGATTTTATAAGATTTTGTATATCTTTGTTGAAATTTAAACAGATTCTAAAAGATCATGAAGGACCTAATAGCCAATATTGTTATCAAGTATTATAGCCACTACCCCCAGTCGATGAGGGAGGATATCCTCCACACCCAAGAGGTAGTGTCGTATACTCGTCTCATCGCTCTGGGAGAAAATGTACCCACCATAGAAATTGAACTTTTGGAGGCGGCCGCATGGCTCCACGATATAGGGTGCCCACGCTCAAAGGAGATATATGGCAACTCACTGCCCGAGAACCAACAGAGCGTAGGACGCGTTGTTGCATCCGACCTGATTGCCCCCGTAGAGGAGCTTAACGATGCCGAGAAGAGCTGGCTGGTCGACGTGGTAGGCACACACCATGTCTTTTCGCGCGTACAGGAGATGGGATTTACCCCACTCTTCGAGGCCGACCTTATAGTGAATATCCTCTCGGGCTACCATCCGCGCGAGAAGGCTCAACACCTATTCGACACAATGATGCGAAGCGAAACAGGCAAGGAGCTATTTAAATTATTAATTAGTTTTTAGAGCCGAATTATGACTAGATGTTTAAAGTGTTACGAGGAGATCATCCCCTCGCAGAGTGACTTCCACCCCCCATGCGCCCAAGATCTATTTGGTGCCGCGGAGGGCGGTATACCATTGGAGCAGATCCAAGAGAGGTACGATATATCGGCTCGACACCCCGAGCTGCGCGACCTAACAATGAGACTCGCCCAAGCAACAGCCATACTTTGTGTGCCCCACACCCTCTATAGACACCCCACTTCGGGGGTTGTCAGCCTAACTAAACGTCTCGACGAAGGGACCTCGGGGGAGGATTGCGATGTCGACACCATACGACTCATCCTCGACGAGGAGGCCGACACCTACCGCGACAATGGATCATACGAGCAGATCGCCCAGATCGTAGAGGAGCACTCCACGATATCTAAACTCGACGTGCTGAACTTCTGGGAACAGCTAGCATTTGGGTGGGTAGCAGGGTGCTCCGAGCTGGGAGCCGAGAGCTTTGCCCTCTACCAACCACACCGCGGACTATATACCCTAGCCCCTGCCTTCGACCTCATAGCAACAGCCGTCCTAAACCCTAACCCCCAAGAGCACAACGAACTCAAACTCACGCTCAACCGCAAACATCGCAATATAACACGCTCCGACTTCGAAGCCGCAATGAAAAAATCTGGGATAAAAGCCAAAATCATAAATGGCCTCTTTGCACGATTCGTGGAGGCGAAAAATGTGTGGTTCGAAATCATCGACAACTCATTCGTCGACGAGGAGCTAAAGGCCAAATATAAATCGCTACTGTCGAGCAATATATCGAAGCTGTAAGATTTATAGGCTGTTTGTTTAGAGGCTGTTTTTCGACCTTGGCAGAGGCTTTTTAAGAGGCTAGACTGCCTCCGAGGACTGCCCTAACGCCGGGCGGGCGCACAGCAAGCTGTGATTTGTGTTTATTGCGCTTTGTGTACGTTTGTGGCCGCGAGCCGTTTTCTCGCTAAAGCGTGAAATTTAAATATTTAATGGTGGACCCAGATCTCGAAAGTAAACTTTCGGCTCCGTGTCCACCATTAAACATTTATTCCCCCGTTGGGGGAACCCCTCGCGGCCACCCCTCTCAAAGCGAGGGGATCGCATGCGAAGGTTTTCTTCCGTTTGCTGTTCTTCCAACTCCTAACTCCTAACTAATAACTCCTAACTAATAATTATATTTTACCCCACCCCCAAGCCCCCTCCCTAAGGGAGGGGGCTTAGTCGCAAAACCAAGGTTTTGCTCCCTTTATTGACCATTAATCTACACGTCATTGCGGACTCTGATCCGCAATCCCTAGCGTAACTCTAAACGATCGAGGACGAGATTGCGGCTCGGGGCCGCAATGACGTGTAGATAGGATAATGCCAGTGAACTGAGAAAACCCGAGACAAGTTGTGTAAAGAGTTGCAAACGAATCGTAAAACCTCGCATGTAGCCACCTCGGTTGGATGGGGTGTTGCATGCGCGGAGACCCCTGAAAGGGGTAATATAAAACTAGTGTCACGAACCGAAAGCTTGCTTTCAAGGTTCGTGACACTAGTTTTATATTATACGTTCACCAAAGGTGAACCTCCGCGCCCATGACAGGCAACACCCAAACCGCAAGGAAAATAAATCACAGCTTGCTGTGCGCCCGCCGGCGTGAGGCGGTCCAGCCTCTAAACAGCCTCTGACCAAAGGCCGACAAATTAGATTACCAACTCGAAAAGGTCGGGTTTATCGTTAAGGTGTTCATACTTAACGCCGAAGTTATCCATGCGGCTGATTAGGGCTCCGAAATCGGCAGGGTCGTGGAGTTCGATACCTATAAGCACGGGGCCATTTTCGCGGCTCACCTTCTTTTTATATTCGAAGAGGGTGATATCGTCTTGTGGGCCGAGCACCTCGACAAGGAACCCTTTGAGGGCACCTGCACGTTGGGGGAGTCTCACGATGAAATAGTGTTTAACCCCTTCGTGGAGCATCGAGCGCTCCTTGATCTCCTCGAATCGGGTGATGTCGTTATTTCCGCCGCTGACGATCGATACCACGCGTTTGCCTTTGATCTGGTCGGCATAGATCCCCAAAGCGGCAATACTCAAAGCGCCAGCAGGCTCCACGACGATAGCTTCGCGGTTATACATCTCCATGATTGCGGTGCAGACCTTTCCTTCGGGCACGGTGATAATATCGTCGAGCACCTGTTTTCCGACCTCGAAGTTAAGATCTCCGACACGTTTAACCGAGGCTCCGTCGACGAATTTATTCACTTCATCGAGTGTTATCACCTCACCTGCATAGAGGGCCGCCTTCATCGAGGGGGCACCTTCGGGCTCCACGCCGATGATTTTCGTTTCGGGCGAGACCATCTTGAAATAGGATCCCACACCCGAGAGCAGACCTCCGCCACCGATGGGTACAAAGAGGTAATCTATGGGTGCATCGTTATCCTCGATGATCTCAACGCCAACTGTAGCTTGCCCCTCGATGATCTTCTCGTCGTCGAAGGGGTGCACGAACGACATTCCATTCTTCTCGCAATAGATCTTGGCCTCGGCAGCGCAGGCATCGAAAGTATCACCCACGAGGATGATCTCCACATTACCATTACCATGGACACCCACCTGATCGACCTTCTGCTTGGGGGTGGTCACAGGCATAAATATAGCACCTCTGATATCCA
The DNA here is from genome assembly GCA_047173955.1 of Rikenellaceae bacterium. GTDB lineage: Bacteria > Bacteroidota > Bacteroidia > Bacteroidales > Rikenellaceae > Alistipes. Next base: position 23,070 of record JBCQUO010000029.1, on the reverse strand, counting down.
ACCTATTGCACGAGAAAGCGACACCCTGCGCATGGTTTCCTGCACTTGCACACACCACACCGCGACCACGCTCCTCGGCACTGAGCGACATGATTTTGTTGTATGCGCCGCGCAGTTTGTAGGAGCGAACCACCTGAAGATCTTCGCGTTTGAGCATCACATCGGCACCATAGACACGCGAGAGGTATCCACTACGCATCAGCGAGGTGTGCGTAACGCACCCTTTGAGGCGTTGGTGAGCCAATATTATATCGTTGAGTTTGGGGTAATATCCCATTTTCAAAAAAGTATTAATGAGACCGTTGCAAGGCGGCGAACTTTCCAAGATACCGTAGAGTTCTGATCGGTCACGTACGCCTAAGTACGCTCCCTCACACTCCTCTACGCCATCTTGAAAATTTCATCCCCCTATCAACGTTCTCTGAATTGGAGCAAAACTAATATTTTGCAATGGTCTGATTAATAAAAAAAGGTGACGAACTTTATCCAAATTCGCCACCCTCTTTATTCAAAATTAGTTATTCTCTGGGCGAAGGTTACGCACAGTCATACCTGCTTGCCACATCTCGCTCTCGCGCAACTCCTTAAGCTCAGCCTCCAACTTCTCGCGGTAGTCTACCTTCGAGTTTGTGTCGATAGAGCGTTGAGCCTCGTTTCCGCAAGCTACCTCCGAGTACAACTTCTCGAAAACCGGCTTAGTTGCATCGCGGAAAGGTCTCCACCAATCCAAAGCACCACGTTGAGCTGTTGTAGATGTGTTTGCATACATCCAATCCATACCATTCTCAGCGATAAGTGGCATAAGTGATTGAGTCAGCTCCTCTACAGTCTCGTTGAAAGCCTCAGAAGGTGAGTGTCCGTTCTCGCGCAAAACCTCGTATTGAGCTGCGAAGATACCTTGGATACATCCCATAAGTGATCCACGCTCACCTGTAAGGTCAGAGTAAACCTCCTTCTTGAAAGTTGTCTCGAACAAGTAACCTGAACCTACACCGATTCCCAATGCGACAACGCGATCCATAGCGCGACCTGTAGCATCTTGGAAGATAGCGTAGCTAGAGTTAAGACCACGACCTGCAACGAACATGCGACGAAGTGATGTACCTGATCCCTTTGGTGCAACCAAGATCACATCTACATCTGCTGGAGGAATGATACCTGTGCGCTCCTTGTATGTGATACCAAAACCGTGTGAGAAGTACAAAGCCTTACCCGGAGTAAGATACTTCTTCACTGTTGGCCATGCGTCGATCTGACCTGCGTCCGACAAAAGGAATTGAACGATGGTAGCCTTCTCGCATGCTGTCTCGATATCGAATAGAGTCTCTCCCGGAACCCATCCGTCTGCTACTGCTTTGTCCCAAGATTTTCCACCTTTACGTTGACCAACGATCACATTGAAACCGTTGTCACGCAAGTTTAGCGATTGACCCGGACCTTGAACACCATAACCGATAACGGCGATAGTCTCATCTTTTAGTACCTCTTGTGCTTTCGCTAATGGAAACTCCTCGCGAGTCACTACATTCTCCTCGGTTGTACCGAAAATCATCTTTGCCATAATTGTCTTTTATTAAAATTAAAAATTATTTTCTTTGTTATCCCTTTACGGGTTATTTCTTCACGATAAATTCAGCCAAAATATCTCTCTCACGCTCGGGCGTTAGCTCCGATTTAACATACTCCTCTGAGGTTTGAATATATGCTTTCATGACATCTATCTTCTTCTCGATCTGCTTTGCGACATTCTCTACGCGACTAACATCGCCCGACACTTCGATTATGAAGCGGTGGATACCCTCGATCGACGACCTCTCGGTTTTGAGCTTCTCGATATTCATGTGTCGAGAGATAAAAACCGTGGTGATGAGTCCCAAGACTCCTGCATGGTTCTCCGAAAATAGTGTTAATGTATACTTTGCCATATTAAGATCTCCTATCTTTTCTGTTCATTTATTCGTCCTTTACAGCCTGCGCACTTTGAGCCAGACTCCACACCATCCGTCAACATTATATCTACCAAGGCTTTGCCCGGGGCAACCATAGGCAACACATTGTCGTTGCAGATAACCCTTACCTCCAACAGGTACGACCCCTCGGAGTTCTTCATCTCCTCGACCGCCGCAGCCAAATCTTCGCGTTTGTCACAATATCCATATCCAACCTCATTGGCCTGAGCTATAAGGCCGAAGTTGGGGTTCATCATCGGTGTAAATGAGTAGCGCTGGTTGAAGAACAACTGTTGCCACTGGCGAACCATGCCCAAGTAGTTATTGTTCAAAAGAACGATCTTCACATCGACCCTCTCCTGCATGATTGTAGCCAACTCCTGAATATTCATCTGGATTCCGCCATCACCCACAAACAATACAACATCTCGCTCGGGAGCGCCGATCTTGGCTCCTATAGCTGCTGGAAGTCCAAAGCCCATGGTTCCCAAACCACCCGAGGTGATAAGCGAACGTGGCTTGCAGAAGCTAGTATACCTAGCTGCAACCATCTGGTGTTGACCAACATCCGTAACTGTGATGTTTGCCCCTCCATATGCGTTGTCCACAGCTTGAACAGCGTGGTGCAGGTGGATCTCGCCCGTGCCATCGCCTACGTGACGCTCCACAACGATCTCTCGCTCCTCGCGGTTATAAGATTTCAAAACCTCCAACCACTCCGAGTGGTCACGAGGGGTAATCAACGAATTGAGGCTCTCCAAAACATCTTTGGCATCGCCAACGATTCCCACATCTGCCGTTACAATCTTGTCGATCTCGGCAGGGTCTATATCTATATGTACAATCTTTGCATTCTCTGCGAAGTGTGCCGTATTACATGTCACGCGGTCGTCGAAACGCATACCGATAGCCACGATCAAGTCGCACTCACCATTGGTGATATTGGGACCATAGTTACCGTGCATACCGATCATACCTATATAATTAGGGTCGCTACACTCCAACGACGACAGACCCAACAGCGTAGCCACAGCAGGCATTCCGCTCTTGTGAACAAACTCCTTGAACTCCGCCTCAGCGCCCGACAGGGTGATACCCTGACCAAAGATAATCATCGGTTTTTTGGCCTTGTCGATCAACTTAGCCGCCTTGGCAATCTTCACCGAATGGGGCACAGGTTTGGGGTCGTAGCTTCTGATAGGTGGACATGGGATATATCCACCCCACTCCGCCAATCCAATTTGTGCATCCTTGGTGATGTCGATCAAAACAGGACCGGGACGGCCGCTACTAGCTATATAGAGTCCCTTAGCGATCGCAGGACCGATCTCTTCGGCACTTCTCACCAAAATATTCCACTTCGTGATTGGGTGGGTCACACCCACGATATTGATCTCTTGGAATGAATCAACACCCAACATTGGAGTCGGCACTTGACCTGTAATCACAACCAAAGGGGTCGAATCCAACATCGCATCGGCAATACCCGTCACGGTGTTTGTGGCTCCCGGACCCGAGGTCACGAAGCACACTCCCGTACGCCCCGTAGCGCGTGCATAGCCTTGAGCGGCATGGACAGCGGCCTGTTCGTGGCGAACCAAGATGTGGCGCAAAGAGTCCGAATAGTCGTACAAAGCATCGTAGAGGGGCATGATTTGGCCTCCGGGGTATCCGAAAACGGTATCTACTCCACTCTCAACGAGCGAGTTAAGCAAGATTCGTGTTCCTGTGATTTTGTTATTTGTTTGCTCCATAGTAGCACTTTATTTGATGACACGTATAGCTCCCATATCGGCAGACGACACATTTTGTGCGTAGAACTGCAATGACTTAGGAACGATACGATCACGAGATTTAGGTTTAAAAATTCCACCCAACGCCTCCATTCTCTTTGCTATCTCTTCGTCGCTGATCTTTAGGTTGATCGTGCGATTTGGAATATCTATATAGATCGGGTCATTGTCTTGAACAATTGCGATCTCGCCACCCGAAGCCGCCTCTGGCGACACATGACCGATCGACAATCCCGATGTTCCGCCCGAGAAGCGACCATCAGTTACCAAGGCACAAACTTTACCCAAGTGCATAGATTTAAGGTATGAGGTTGGATACAACATCTCCTGCATACCGGGGCCTCCTGCTGGACCCTCATATGTGATTATCACGACATCGCCCGCTTTGACCTTACCTCCCAAGATTCCAGCCATGGCATCCTCTTGAGACTCAAAAACACGCGCTACACCATCGAAAGTAAGCTGCTCAGCCGCCACTCCTGCGGTCTTGACGATACATCCCTTACGTGCGATATTGCCAAACAAAACAGCCAATCCGCCATCTTTGCTATAAGCGCTCTCGACAGTGCGGATAGATCCCTTCTCGCGATCCAAATCCAACTCCGCGTAGTAGTTATCCTGAGATCCCAACACCAAGTTAAACTCCCCTCCGGGTGCCGAACGGAAGAATTTATTTGTCTCCTCATTTGTGTAGTCGCAATTTTGGGCGAACAACTCAGCGAAGGTTTTGCCTGTTACATTGTGGCACGATCCATCGAAAAGATCAGCCTTGTATAGCTCATTCAAAATAGCGATAACTCCTCCTGCGCGGTGTACATCCTCGATATGCACTGAGTTCGATGGAGCCACCTTACATACAACAGGTGTCGTGCGCGAAATAGCGTCGCAATCCTCCATTGTGAACTCCACGCCAGCCTCGGCAGCGATCGCCAACAAGTGAAGAACAGTATTCGAAGAGCCTCCCATAGCGATATCTAGTGTCATCGCATTGTGGAACGCCTCCTTAGTTGCTATATTGCGTGGAAGGACACTATCGTCCCCATCCTCATAGTATGCATAAGCCATCTCCACGATTCTCTTTGCAGCGGTCTCGAACAACACCTTACGGTTTGAGTGTGTAGCCACGACTGTTCCATTGCCCGTTAGAGCCATACCCAAAGCCTCGGCCAAGCAGTTCATCGAGTTAGCTGTAAACATTCCCGAACATGAACCACACGTTGGGCAAGCGCTTCTCTCGATCTTCTCGATCTCCTCGTCACTTTTGGTATCGTCGGCACTGTCGATCATCGCGTCGATCAAATCGAGCTTACGGTCACCCAACTTACCAGCCTCCATAGGTCCTCCCGACACAAAGATCGTCGGTACATTGAGACGCATAGTGGCCATCATCATTCCGGGGGTGATCTTGTCGCAGTTGCTGATACACACCAAAGCATCTAGGCAGTGAGCACCAGCCATATACTCCACGCTGTCGGCAATAATGTCGCGCGAAGGCAATGAGTACAACATTCCGCTGTGACCCATAGCGATTCCATCATCTATAGCGATTGTATTAAACTCGCAAGCGAAGCATCCCTGCTCCTCGATCAGCCCTTTGACATATTGACCGATCTCGTGAAGATGGGTATGTCCGGGTACTGTTTGTGTAAAAGAGTTGACAATACCGATGATTGGTTTGCCAAATTGCTCCTCCTTCATTCCGTTAGCGCGCCATAGGCTTCGTGCGCCAGCCATGAGTCGTCCCGAAACGGAAACGGCACTTTTGAGTCTATTTTTCATTTTAGGTGTATGTAAAAAATCTCGCTATTAAAAAAAACTCTCACTACTAAGAGCGAGAGTCGTTATTGTTATTTTATCATAAACATCGTAAACTTACCCTCCTCACGATCAGTTGCTAATGACCACGACGATACCGATAATGCTTGTAATGTTTACCCCTAGTTCCATGATATTTAAGTCCAATTCAGTACCTATTCTTAGGCACGCGACAAATGTATTGAAGTTTATCGAGAATACCAAATTTTGCGCCAAAAAAATTGATTAAAAAAAGCTAATTAGGACAAAAAAGATGTGGTATCCTACACCCACGTTGCAGTAGACGCGGATCGACACACCCTCTATTCTCGCTGCATATTGTCGTCCACCCAACGCGTAAGTTCCACGAAATCAGCCACCGACAACCTCTCGGCCCTCAGCTCAAAGAATGGATGCTCAGCACCTCCAAAATCGCCAAAAACCGACTTTATGGCGTTGCGCAACATCTTGCGACGCTGCCCAAAGCCCGCCTTCACGACCTTCACAAACAACTTCTCGTCGCAATCCAAAGCCATCGTCGAGTTGCGCACCATCCTTATCACCGCGCTTTTGACTTTGGGCGGAGGGTTAAAGACCGACTCATTGACCGTGAAGAGGTATTCGATGTCGTACCACGCTTGCAACAAGACACTTAGCACCCCATACTCTTTGGACCCCGGAGGCTCCGCCATGCGAACAGCCACCTCGCGTTGAATCATTCCCGAACACTCGGGGACCAGATCGCGATTCTCCACAACCTTGAAAAAGATCTGAGACGAGATGTTGTAGGGGAAGTTTCCGATCACCTTAAGCCCATCGGGAAAACGCTCGCGCAGGTCCATCTTCAAGAAATCCCCCTCGATGAGGCGTGGCGTAAAGTCGGGATAGTGTTTGTGCAGATACTCCACACTCTCGCGGTCGATCTCCGCGCCATAGGTCACGATGTCCTCCCTCTGCAACAAAAACTGAGTGAGCACACCCATTCCGCAACCCACCTCCAAGACCGTGTCGGGACTCTCGGGCGTGCCGCCTGTGATCGAATCTGCGATCTTTTGGGCTATATTTAGATCGGTGAGAAAGTGTTGACCCAGAGCCTTTTTAGCCCTTACTTCGCCCTCTTTCGCCCCTCTGTAGCTTGGGCTACCACCTCTGTAGCCACCTTTTTTATCTCTTCTCTGCACTTATTTTTGATTTATTTGTTTTCTTCCTAAAATTTATCGTTGCGGAATGGCACCATCGGCAACCCATTCACCCCCTTGATAGCGCAAGTTGAGCTATCGTCAAAGAGGTATCTCACATACTTTGGGCTCTTTATCCCCTTGGCGCTCAGCTCCATGATGTTGCCTTTGATCTTCGCCGCGGCATCCGCAAACTCACCATCTTCGCCTGCGATCCTAAACCCCGAGACCGCGCCATCCGCGGCAGCGACAACAGGTACACTTAGCCTCAACACAATCTTCGCTCCTCGAAGCTCAACCCCCTCAACTTCGGGATAGCGGCTATCAACCCCCTCGACTCCATACAAACGCATTAAAGCCATATCGGCAAAGCGATACCCAACGCTCTTTTTATCTTTGGGGTGGATGTTTTTTATGTCGTGCACCAAGTCATTGACCACAATCATCTCGCACCCCTCCATATGAGAGGTAATATATTGTTGCTCACGCAAGTATGGCGACTTCCCCGACAGCGCACCGCTATAGGTATAGGGTGCTATTTGGGCAAAATAGAATGGCAGATCCGCGCCAAAATCCCCTCGCCAACTCTCAATCAACGACCTCATGACGCTATCATAATATCCGCAGCTCGGAACATTCGCCTCGCCTTGGTACCATATCACTCCGCTAAATTTGTAGGGGACAAGTGGGTGGATCATTGCATTGTAGAGCGCACTTGGTTTGATCGGCTTTTTGATACTCTCCAAACTCCGCCCTATATCGTCATTGGCCTCTATAGCCTCCTTTGCTATCCACGGCTCGGCATTGGTTCCGCCCCACGAACTCGTTACGATTCCAACCGCAACACCCAACTCCGCTTGCAACCTCTCCGCAAAGAAGTATGCCGCCAAACTAGTGTTCTCCATCATAGACCCCTCGCACTCTTTCCACACCCCGCGGCAATCATCTTGCTCAGAGTCCGACCCCACCAAAGGGACCCTAAAGATACGGATATTGGGGTTGTTGAGCGTGGAGAAATATTTGTGATAATCGACCTTGGTGCCCCACGTCGACGACAACGACAGCTGCATATTGGATTGCCCACCACACAGCCACACCTCACCCGACATAACATTCTCGATCACCTTCGTTTTGCCCCCCACCGCGATTTGGATTGTGTAGGGTCCGCCTGCCTCGGGGGTCTCTAAAGTCGCCTCGAACCTACTATTGGCATCGCACTTAACCCTCACCGTGTCGGCTGAGTTCCAATCCGCAACAATCGTCACAGCGCCATTGGCTTTGGCCCAACCCCAGATTTTGGCAGACGAATTGCGCTGCACGACCATATTGTTCCCCACCACAGATGGGGTCAATATCTCGAACGCAAGAGCTTGAGTAACAATACCTACGAAGGCAAAAATTAACGTTATGAGGTTTTTCATAAATTTGAAACGTCATTGCGGACTCCGATCCGCAATCCCTAGCGAAACATGTGAATATTGGCTTTGAGATTGCGGATCGGAGTCCGCAATGACGAGGCTCTTTGTATATACTATAAATGACGAGGCTGGGTTGTATATATACATATAATGACGAGGCATTTCGGTATACTATTCAACCCCTAAGAAGCATATTTACACCCTAAATTTCGGCACCCACCGAAGGTTAGTTACCCTGCTCGCACATAAACTTGATACGTACAAGTCTGATCTCCTCCTCCGAATAGTCTCCGCCCAACTCCTCTAAAGCGGCATCCAGCGAGTCATCTTCGGCATCCTCCTTGAAGTATAGGTAAATATCCTCAACCTTATCTTCGTCCATATACTCGTTGAGGTAGTACGAGATGTCGAGCCGTGTTCCCGAATTGACAATAGCCTCGATCTCGGTGAGCAGCTCGTCGAAGTCCAAATTCTTGGCACGCGCTACATCTTCGAAATCCATTTTGCGGTCGATAGATTGGATTATAAAGATCTTGTTTCCAGCCTTGTTGGCCACCGACTTAACGATCATATCTTGAGGACGAACAATATCCTTCTCTTCGACATATGCCTTAATAAGCTTGATAAACTCCGCACCGAACTTTTTGGCCTTTCCGACACCCACACCCGTGATGTTTTGCAGCTCCTCGGTGGTTATGGGGTATTGCACCGACATATCCTCCAACGAGGGGTCTTGGAAGACCACAAAGGGAGGTAGGTCATGTTTCTTAGCCACCTTTTTGCGCAGATCCTTCAACATCGCAAATAGCTCCTCGTCGGCCACGCCCCCCTTGCCCGAAGGCTTCGAAGCCTCGCGCTCGGCATCCTCCTGCTCGTAGTCGTGGTCCAAAGTGATGGTCACTGGCATGGGGCGCTTGATAAACTCCTCGCCCTTAGCATTTATAGAGATCAAACCGTAGTTCTCGATATTCTTGTCGATCAGCCCCATGATTAACGATTGACGCATCACCGCACCCCAATAGTCGGCCGTCTGCTCACCGCCTGCACCAAACCAGTCGTTTTTGTTGTGGCCATAGCTCTTAATCAGAGCAGTTGTTTTACCCACGAGGAGGTTGATTAGGTGGTCGACCTTGAATTTATCACCAATATCTTTGAGCGCCTCCAGAGCGAGCTTGAGGTCATCCTGCACCGCAACTTTGGGACGTGGGTTCATACAGTTGTCGCAGTTACCACAATCCTCCTGCTCATATACCTCGCCGAAGTAGTGAAGCAGAGTTTTGCGCCTACACATCGAGCTCTCGGCATACGACACAGTCTCCAACAGCAACAGCTTGCCGATCTCCTGCTCCGCCACAGGTTTACCCTGCATAAACTTCTCCAACTTCTGGATATCTTTGTAGCTATAGAAGGTCAGACAGTGACCCTCGCCACCATCACGCCCTGCGCGCCCTGTCTCTTGGTAGTACCCCTCCAACGATTTGGGGATGTCGTAGTGGATCACATATCTCACATCGGGCTTGTCGATTCCCATACCAAAAGCGATCGTTGCAACAATCACATCGACCCTCTCCATCAAGAAGTCATCTTGGTTGTCGGCACGCGTCTGGGCATCCATACCTGCGTGGTAGGCCCTCGACTTGATGCCGTTGGCTTGAAGCAGCTCGGTGAGCTCCTCAACCTTTTTGCGACTTAGGCAATATATGATTCCGCACTTACCTGCGTTTTGCTTTATGAAGCGGATAATATCGTGGTCGACATTATGTTTGGGGCGAATCTCGTAGTAAAGATTGGCACGGTTGAACGACGACTTAAAGACCGAGGTGTCTGACATTCCCAAGTTCTTTTGGATATCCATCTGCACTTTGGGGGTCGCGGTAGCGGTGAGGGCGATCAGTGGCGCTTGGCCTATATCGTTTATGATTGGGCGTATACGTCTATACTCTGGTCGGAAATCGTGACCCCACTCCGAAATACAGTGTGCCTCGTCGATTGCGTAGAACGAAATCTTGATCTTGCGCAAAAAGGCGATATTATCCTCCTTGGTCAATGACTCGGGGGCGAAGTACAAAAGTTTGGTTTTGCCCTCCAACACATCGCTACGCACCTGATTCACGGCGCTTTTGTTGAGCGACGAGTTAAGGAAGTGCGCAATGCCCGATTCGGTAGAGAATGTACGCATGGCATCGACCTGATTCTTCATCAGAGCGATCAGCGGCGAGATGATAATCGCCACACCATCCATCAAAAGAGCTGGGAGCTGATAGCACAACGATTTACCGCCACCCGTAGGCATCAGTACAAATGTATCGTTCCCATCCAATACGTTGCGAATCACAGCCTCTTGGTTACCCTTAAACGCCGAGAAACCAAAATACTCTTTTAGCTTCTCTTGTAGGTGTATATTCTCTGTCTCTTTCATAGTCTTTTTTGAAATAATAAAGCATTATTTTCTTAAATCAGCGCTCAAAAAAAAACACTCTGCACAATTATTAATTCAAAGATAATCTTTTTTTTGAAAAAAATCATAACTTTGTAAAAAAAATCGACATAGATGAGACTTTACACAAGCGAATTGGTAAAAAAGTACAAATCACGTACCGTGGTGAACCATGTAACCATAGATGTTAAGCAGGGCGAAATCGTTGGTCTGCTGGGTCCTAACGGTGCTGGTAAGACAACTACTTTTTATATGATCGTGGGGCTAATCAAACCAAACGAGGGTGATATCTTTTTGGAGGATGACAACGGAGAGGTAACCACACTCACCAAACTCCCTGTTTATAGGCGCGCCCAATTGGGTGTGGGGTATTTGGCGCAGGAGGCCTCTGTGTTTAGACACCTTAGCGTTGAGGATAATATCCGCGCTGTGTTGGAGATGACAACCTTCTCGAAGGAGTATCAGGCCCAGAGGCTCGAGTCGTTGATCGAGGAGTTCCGCTTGGGCAAGGTACGCAAGAGTTTGGGTATACAGCTTTCGGGAGGTGAGCGTAGGCGCACCGAGATCGCACGTGCGGTGGCTATCAACCCCTCGTTTATTCTTCTCGATGAGCCATTTGCAGGTGTAGACCCTATCGCTGTGGAGGATATTCAGAGTATTGTCGCTACGCTCAAAAACAAAAACATCGGAGTCATCATCACCGACCACAATGTGGACGAGACACTGGCGATCACCGACCGCACATATCTGCTCTTCGAGGGAAAGATCCTGAAGGCTGGAACGGCCGAGGAGCTTGCCGCAGACGAGATGGTGCGTAAGGTCTATTTGGGACAGAACTTCGAGCTCAAACGTTCGCAGTTTGCCGCACCCAGCGAACCAACAACTCCAAACCCCAACAATGAAAATGAATTAAACAATGAATAGATATATCACACGTGGTGAGGCAGTAGGCACCCTTAATCCCCCCTGCTCCAAAAGCTACGCTCAGCGCGCTTTGGCCGTTGCGTTGCTAACCCAAGGGCGCTCTATTTTGCGCAATATAGATCTGTGCGACGACACCCTCTCGGCTATGAAGTGTATAGAGACTTTGGGGGCTAAGGTGGAGCGATTGGATGAATCGACACTCCAAATCGACGGAGGGATGAACCCCGTGGGTAACACCCTCAACATCGGTGAGTCGGGGCTGTCGACACGCCTTTTCACACCCCTCGCTTCGTTGTGGCACGACAAGATCACCATCACGGGTCGCGGCTCAATCCTAAAGCGCCCGATGACAATGATGATAGGTCCGCTCAAGGAGTTGGGCGTTGAGGTCACTGATCGAGGTGGTTACCTACCCTTTGAGGTGTGCGGACCGCTCAAGGGTGGACGCGTCAATGTCGATGGGTCGGTATCGTCACAATTTATCACTGGATTGTTGATCTCGCTCCCATTGGCCCAAAATGACACTACGGTGTTGGTCGACAGAGCGGTATCGACCCCATACCTAGATATGACAATCGAGACAGCGCGTCAATTTGGAGTCGACATTTCGCACAACAACTATATGGAGTTCTTCGTCGAGGGTGCGCAGAGTTACACCCCCACCGACTTCACGGTCGAGGGAGATTGGAGCGCAGCATCGGTGTTGTTGGTGGCAGGAGCTATCATGGGAGATGTGACGCTCAACAATGTGTCGATGTTGTCGAAGCAGGCCGACACCGCTATCTGCACCGCACTTGTTCGCGCAGGGGCAGAGGTGACCAACGAGGCCAATGCGGTGAGGGTGCGCAAGCGCGAGCTCAACGCCTTTGAGTTCGACGCGACGCAATGTCCCGACCTCTTCCCAGCTTTGGTAGCTTTGGCTGCGGCATGCGATGGAGTCTCGACATTTAAGGGTACATCGCGCCTCACACACAAGGAGAGCAACCGCGCTTTGACGCTCCAAGAGGAGTATGCGAAGGTGGGCATCGAGGTGATCTTAGAGGGTGAAGATACGATGAAGGTGAAGGGTGGCGAGATCCACAACACCACGGTCAACAGCCACAATGACCACCGCATAGCGATGTCTATGGCCGCTTCGGCACTCCGAGGCGATGGCGAGATGGAGATCTGCGGCGCGGAGTGCGTGGCCAAGAGTTTCCCAACCTTCTTTGAGGATTTGGAGTCAATTACAAAAAAATAAATATAATCCTACTGCGTCATTGCGGACTCCGATCCGCAATCCCTAACGAAAGGTTACATTGAGATTGCGGATCAGAGTCCGCAATGACGTATAGGTGGTGAGATTGCGGATCAGAGTCCGCAATGACGTATAGGTGGTGAGATTGCGGATCAGAGTCCGCAATGACGTATAGGTGGTTTAATACGCCACTAAATAATAACGTAAAATAACATTACACGATGAATAGTTTTGGTAGAGTTTTTAGAGTTACATTGTGGGGAGAGTCTCATGGTAATGGAATTGGTGTGTCGGTCGATGGAGTGAAGCCGGGGGTGGTGATTACCCACGACGATTTCAACTTCGATTTGGAGCGTCGACGCAGCGGCAAAAAGGGCACCACACCTCGCAAAGAGAGCGATATGCCTCGTATCGTGTCGGGCGTTTTCAACGACCACACAACAGGGGCTCCACTCACGATTGTCTTTGAGAACGAGAACACTATATCGAAGGATTACTCCAACCTCACGGTTCACTTCCGCCCCTCGCATGCCGATATGGTGGCCGATGTGAAGTATGGAGGGTGGCAGGATTACCGCGGAGGAGGTCACTTCTCGGGGCGTATAACATTGCCGTTTGTGGCGGCTGGTGTGGTTGCCAAGAAGCTGCTAGGCGAGGGGGTGACCTTCACGAGCGAGATCGTGGAGTTGGCAGGCGAGCGCGACAGCTCCAAGTTTGACCAGATCGTTGACGACGCTGTGAAGAACCTCGACTCGGTGGGCGGAGTTATTGAGTGTCGCATCGGAGGTATTCCGATGGGTGTGGGCGAGCCATTTTTCGACTCTGTGGAGAGCGTTATGGCCCATCTGCTATTTGCGATCCCTGCGGTCAAAGGTGTGGAGTTTGGCGCTGGATTTGACTCTACGCGCATGCGCGGCTCCGAAAATAACGATATGATCCTAAGTGGCGATGGCTCTACAGCGACCAACAATTCGGGAGGTATAAATGGCGGTATCGCCAATGGCAACGAGATTGTGGTTCGTGTGGCAGTTAAACCCACCGCGAGCATATCGAGCGAGCAACAGACCTACAACAAAACATCGGACGCGGTGGAGCCGTTGGTGATCCACGGTCGCCACGACGCTTGTATCGCACTTCGCGCTGGGGTTGTGGTCGAGGCGGCAGCAGCTATTGCCCTTGCGGATTTGATGGTTGTAGCTCAAATGCCTATTAACAAATAATTTATGACTATCCGAGAGGCGATCGGGAGGATCGCAGCGGCGGCCACTCCGATATATGGAGAGCACGAAGCTAAGCAGATCGGACGCATAGCGATAATGGAGTTGGGGCACTATACCCCAACTCAAATTGTTTTGGAGAGGGAGAGTGAGTGTCGTGTAGAAAACATCGACAAAGTTGTCGAAGAGATTTCGACAGGTCGGCCCCTACAATATATAATAGGCGAGACGGAGTTTTGCTCGCTAAGGTTCAAGGTCCAAGAGGGTGTTTTGATCCCTAGGCCCGAGACCGAGGAGTTGGTGATGTGGATTGCCCAAGAGTGGGGCGGAGGTAAAGCGCCTCAGATCTTGGATGTCGGCACAGGCAGCGGTGCTATTGCTGTAAGTTTGGCCTCGATGGTTGAGGGGAGCCAAGTGTGGGCGGTCGATATCTCGGAGGATGCTTTGTCGCAAGCGCGGGCCAATAGCGTACTCAACGACACGAATGTGAGGTTTGTGCAGGGGGATGCTTTGGCAGGGATAGAGAGGTTGTTCGAGGCGAAGGGCGAGAGGTTCGATATTGTGGTCTCCAATCCGCCCTATATCCCACGCTCCGAGAGCCGCGAGATGAGGGATAATGTGGTCGGTTTCGAGCCCCATATGGCTCTCTTTGTCGACGAGGAGGATCCACTGATTTTTTATCGACGCATAGCCCAAGGGGCTCAAAAACTGCTCAGGCAAGGGGGGAAATTATATTTCGAGATTCACGAAAATTTCGCGCCACAGATGGTCGAGATGCTCCGCGAGATGGGGTACGAAGATGTTGTGTGTCGCAACGATATAAACGAAAAACCGAGGATGATATGTGCCCAATAGGTAGTGGAATAAGGAAAAAAGTCAAGACATCGGAGCGCGCACTGGAGGATCTAATGCGCGAGTGTGCCAAGGCCGAGAGGTCGGTAGGCGACGCAAAGCGGCTAATGACCCGATGGGGGGTGCCGCCATCGAAGCGTGGCGAGGTGATCGAGCAGCTCATAGATATGAAGTTCATCGACCACAGGCGCTACGCCACAGCTTATGTGCGCGACAAGATCAACCTCAGCGACTGGGGCCCTCAACGTATACGTTTGGAGTTGGGCCACAAGGAGGTCGAGGAGGAGATCACCGCAGAGGTGCTGGAGGAGCTCTTCGACAAAGAGATGTTGAGGGAGAGACTGCTCAAGGCGCTCACCAAACGTAAGCGAACAACAAGATACAAGGATAATTACGAACTTAAAAACAAACTCCTACGGTATGGCGCAACGCTCGGGTACGACTACTCGACAATGAGTGACGTGTTGGAGGAGGTTGTAAATAAACGAGAGGAGGAACGATCATGGTTAGATATATTATTTTAATTTTTTTGGCACTTTTGCCGCTCTACAACGCTCAGGCACAAAAGATTAACCCTGCGGATTATATATATCCCGTGGAGGGTGTGCAACGCCTCTACTCCGCGAATTTCGGAGAGTTGCGCCCCGACCACTTCCATTCGGGCATCGACATCAAGACCGAAGGAGTCGAGGGCAAGAGGGTTGTGGCTGTAGCCGATGGATATGTGTCGCGCGTGGGAATGTCGCCATACGGATATGGATTGGCTATATATGTCACGCTCCACAACGGCACAACAGCGGTCTATGGCCACCTATCGGCCTTTAGGGACGATATTGCGGAGTATGTGCGCAAGGAGAGGTATCGCACCAAACAGAACACGATTTCGTTGTACCTGCGCCCCGAGACATTCCCCGTGAAGCAGGGGGATCTGATCGCCTACTCGGGTAACACAGGGTCGTCGTCGGGACCGCACGTCCACTACGAGATCCGCGAGACCAATTCGCAGCGCCCGATCAATGTGATAGCCGAAGGAATCGTCACTCCACGCGACACGCGCAAGCCGCTGATCTTTAGGGTTCACTACGTCGAGGTCGACACGGTGAGAGGTGTTGCATACGCGGCCCCACGTCGCACATACGAGGCCAAGAGCATAGGGGATGGAGAGTATACCCTCACGCTGGAGAGCAACCAGATTGCGGTGGGACGCAGTGGATATTTCGTAGCCGAGGTCTCGGACCGCAAGGATGATGTCACAAATACATTTGGAGTCCACTCGTTCGAGGGCAAGATAGATGGTGATACATTCTTCAAATATCAGATAGATGGCTTCAGGTTCGACCAGACGCGATATGTCAATGGGGTGAGCTGCTACGCCATGAAGCTGGGCTCACGCAACGAGATTATCCGCTTGGCACGTCCCGAGTGCGGAACAGCTATCTTCTACCCCACGATCAAGAACCGAGGCGTGGTGGGTTGCAGTGCAGGCGAGAGCCGCGAGGTGGAGATGATCGCCACCGATGATTGCGGCCTCTACTCTACGTTGCGCTTCTCAATCACAGGCAAGCAGACGCGCTTCGAGGCTAAGGTCGACCCATCGTTACCAATTATACGCGCTACGCAGCCATTCTCTTACGCTAAGGATGGCCTTTCGGTCTCGATCCCATCCCTTGCGCTATATGAATCAATGCCCTTCAGGAGCTCGATTGTCACTCGACGCGGTGCCGTGGCAGACTCTACGGTGAGGGTTGCGTCGCCGATCTACAAGATCCTCAGCGACTCCATTCCGCTCCACAAAGCGATGACAATAGCTATAGATGTCGAGTTGGAGGGCTCGGAGCAATCCAAAGCCACCATAGCCAAGATCAGCCGCACGACAGGCAAGGCGAGCAGCGTGGGTGGAAGTTACAGCGGAGGGAAGGTGAGCGTCGATAGCCGTTCGGCTGGTGAGTACTTGGTGGTGGTCGACAAGGTGCCACCAACCGTGAGGGCCAACTTCGCCGATGGGGCCGACCTAACATCTAGATCCTCTTTGAGCTTCAATGTGAGCGACAACTTCGCTGGGGTAAAGAGCTACAACGCATATATAGATGGCCAGTGGGTGGCACTCGATTTTAGCCGCGGGGTGATGCACCATAAGTTTGTGACAAAGGGCAACGGAGAGATCCACACAATCAAGATCGAGGTGAGCGATGGGTGTGGTAATAAAACAGTTGTAGAGAGAAAATTCAAGCGCTAACTTTTTTGATTACAAAATTTTGGTTACTTTTGTGCCAATTAAATATTTAAAACCATAAAATTATGTTTTTTAAACCTATGATTACAGATGCAGCGGACTCTTTGGTCGTAGAGGCTGCAAATGTCGCAGACTCTCTAGCGACAACAGTTCAAGATATCGCTTCGGGCAATATCGCACTCACAGATCTTGTGCAACAAACATCGAACATTGATGTTTCGGAGCTGCTCACAACAATCAGCGCAGGAGCTATGCAGATCCTTTTCAAGGTGGTTGTAGCGCTTGTGATCTACTACATCGGCCGTTGGTTGATCGGCAAGGTGACAGCAATTATGGAGCACGCCTTTGAGGTTCGCCAGATCGAGGTATCGTTGCGTTCGTTCCTTAAGAGCTTGGTCAAAATCGTACTCTACGTATTGTTGATCCTCACTATCATTCAGCTTTTGGGTATCGGTACCACCTCTCTTGTTGCGATGTTGGCATCGGCTGGTTTGGCTATTGGTATGGCGCTCAGCGGCACATTGCAGAACTTCGCAGGTGGGGTTATGATATTGTTCCTTAAGCCCTACAAGATCGGTGACTACATCATCGCGCAGGGTCAATCGGGCCACGTGAGGGAGATCATGTTGTTCACAACAGTGCTCGAGACCTACGATGGCGACACGATCTTTGTACCCAACAGCTCTATCTCGTCGTCGATCGTGGAGAACTACTCACACTCGGGCGAGAGACGTATCGTGTGGACAGTTGCAATGTCGTATGGCGATAACTACGACGATGCTCGCACGGCGCTCATGGAGATCCTCAATGCCGACAAAAGAATCATAAACGATTCTGCACGTCCATCGTTTAAGCCTTCGGTTGTCCTTTCGGAGTTGGCAGACAGCTCGGTGAATGTAGCGGCTCGCGCATGGGTCAAGAATGAGGATTATTGGGGTGTGATGTTCGACGTGAACGAGAAGATCTACAAACAACTTCCAACCAAGGGGGTTAACTTCCCATTCCCTCAAATGGATGTACATATCAAAAACAATTAACAAATTATTTATTACTAGATGGAATTAAGAGAAATTTTGGCAATCTCGGGACAACCGGGACTATACAAATATGTGGCACAGTCGACACGCGGTGTGATCGTTGAGTCGCTAATTGATGGCAAGCGCATGAATGCTGCATCGTCGGCTAAGGTGAGCACGCTCACCGAGATATCTATGTTCACCGAGGGTGAGGATATCGCACTAGCTGAGGTGTTTACAAAGATCTACGCACACACCAATGGCGCTGCGGCAATCAGCCACAAAGAGTCAGCCGAGAAGATCAAAGCGGAGTTCGCTGCGGTGCTTCCCGAGTATGATCGCGACCGTGTGCATGTGTCGGATATGAAGAAGTGTTTCGCTTGGTTCAACATCTTGGTAGGGGCTGGAATGGAGAAATTCGAGCTGCCAGACTACGACAACCAAAGCGCTGAGCAAGAGTAGTCGGCCCATGAAGATTGGAGATATAGAACTCACGCCACAACCGCTCTTTTTGGCCCCTATGGAGGATGTCACAGACCCCTCGTTTAGGTATATGTGCAAAAAGTTTGGAGCAGATGTTGTCTACACAGAGTTCATATCGGCAGATGGGCTGATCCGTGACGCGTGGAAATCGCGCGCCAAACTAAACATCGACGACAAGGAGCGACCCGTAGGGATCCAGATCTATGGAAACCAGATCGAACCAATGGTTCAAGCGGCGCAAATTGCCGAGAGTGTGAACCCCAATATTATCGACATCAACTTCGGCTGCCCAGTGAAAAAGATCGCTGGGCGCGGAGCTGGGTCGGGAATGATGAGGGATGTGCCGCTGATGGTCGAGATGACGCGTCAAATCGTCGAGGCGGTAAAAACTCCCGTGTCGGTAAAGACACGATTGGGGTGGGACGACGAGAGCAAAAATATCGAAGAGATAGCCCTCAGGCTCCAAGATGTCGGAATCCAAGCGCTGACAATACATGGGCGTACGCGTGCGCAGATGTATAGAGGCGAGGCGGATTGGACACTGATTGGGGCGGTGAAGAACAACTCCCTAATCAAGATCCCAATCATCGGCAATGGAGATATCGACTCGGGCGAGAGGGCCAAGGAGATGTTCGATAGATATGGAGTAGATGGGGTTATGGTGGGGCGCGCTACATATGGCCGCCCATGGATCTTTCAGGAGATCAGACACTTCCTCACCACGGGGGAGCATATGGCTCAACCTTCTGTGTTGGAGCGCGTGAAGATCGCCCACGAACATCTAACCAAGTCAATCGAGATCAAAGGCGAAAAGGTTGGAATTCTTGAGATGCGTCGACACCTGTCGAACTACTTCAAGGGGCTGCCTGACTTTAAGGCTACGCGCCTAAAGTTAGTCACGCTGACCGATCCCGAGGAACTCCACGACACAATAGAGTCGATCGCCACCGTATGGGGTGATTTCGATGTGAGCGATGTGGTCCCAGCACCTTTGTCGCATAGTTTATAACTATTTATGGCTTTGGGTTTGAGGCTGGACTGCCTCACGCCGGCGGGCGCACAGCAAGCTGTGATTTATTATACTTGCGCTTTGGACTTAGAACTTGCAGTTCTAAAGCGAATCGTGTACGCTCCAAATTTTACGTCTATTAGCTGTAGGCTATTATCCCAAGCGTCATTGCGGACTCCGATCCGCAATCTCAACCTTGGTCATGTAATGTCTCGCTAGGGATCCCGAATCAAGTTCGGGATGACGTACGAGAGGTTTAAAGTAAAAATTAACTAATAACTGCTAACTAATAACTATCAACTGCTTCGCGTCATTGCGGACTCGATCCGCAATCTCCTACAATTAAAAATTGACCGCCCAAAAATTACCTAAGGTGAAAAAACTAACTCTCATAATCGCAACTTTCAATCGCTCGGAGTGGGTGATCGAGACACTGCAATCTGTCATTGAGCAGAGTGCTGAGGCCGCAGCGTGGGAGTGCATAGTGGTCAACAACAACTCCTCGGACGATACAGTGGAGCGTGTCGAGGAGTTTATCTCCGAACACAACTCCTTTGATATTAAGATTGTCACCGAGACCAAGCAGGGGTTGTCACATGCCCGAAACCGTGGAATAGAGGAGTCAATAGGGGAATACATAGCCATCATAGATGATGACGAGATCATCAATACTCAATTCATCGAGGCATACATCGAATTCTTCGATTCCCACCCATCTGTCGCCTCGGCCGGGGGCAAGATCATTGCGCGCTACCGCTCGTCACGACCCAAATGGATGTCTAAATATACCGAACGCCCCATAGCCAACCCAATTGATCTGGGCGACGTAGTGTGCGAATTTCCCCGAGGGGTGATTCCCGGAGGCGGAAACATGGCCATCCAGAGATGGGTACTAGATAAGTATGGAGCCTTCGACCCCTCGCTGGGACGTTGCGCCGAGAAGCTCATCGGTGGCGAGGAGAGCGACCTATTCGAAAGGCTCAGGGTCGCAGGCGAAGAGTGCTGGTTCGTCCCCGAAGCGGTGATGTATCACCTTATCCCCGACGAGAAACTAAACCACGACTACCTCAACCGCCTATCATACAACATAGGGGTGAGCCAACGCCTACGCGCCAAAATAGAGAAACGCGGTTATCGCTGCGCCGAGATCATCAAATGGCTCGGCACGATAGCTATAGCCCTCGGATATACCCTCAAAGGCCAAACCTCAAAGGCTAACTACCTAATCCAAATGCGCTACCACATATCTCGTGGTATATTTTCATAGGGGAGGCTGTTTTTCGGTTTTAGTCGGTTTAGAGGCTGGACTGCCTCTTAAGTAGTGTAAAACAATTATTGCCATATTTTTAACAGCACTCTTGAAAACACACCAATAATTATTTTACCCTACTTAAAAAACTCTAACCAAACTCTATCTTCGTCTAAACTCGGAGCAGACGATGGCTGTAGCTATAGCTACATTGAGTGATTCGGAGCCGCTATTGTCGAGTGGATAGGGGGGGATATATAGTTTTTGGTCTACGAGCTGGGCCACTTCGGGGCTTAGTCCGCGCCCTTCGTTTCCCATCACTATGACCCCTGTTTTTTGGAGCTCTGCGTTGTATATATTCTCGCCATCGAGGAGGGTGCCATAGATCGTTGAGTTGCACTCTTTGAGGAGTGGGACTAGGGGGCGGTAGTGTACGCGCACGCGCGTTATAGCGCCCATTGTAGCCTGCACAACTTTGGGGTTGTAGAGGTCGGCAGAGGTTGGTGAGCAGACTATATCCTCTATGCCGAACCAGTCGGCCAGACGAATGATGGTCCCGAGGTTCCCGGGGTTCTGCACCTCGTCGAGGGCTATAATCAGTCGATCACGGAGGGTCGACACGTCGAGCGAATATTGGGGTATTTCGACCACGGCCACCGATTTATTTGCGCTCTTGAGGGTCGATATACGCTCCATCTCTTTGGGCGATATGGTCTCGACTCCATCAAAAGGCATTGCCCCCTCGAGGGCATATATCTTGCGCACTACAAGCTGCGACTCCATGATCTCGCCGATGAGTTTTTCGCCCTCCGCGATAAAGAGTCCATGTTGCGTACGTCCATTTTTGTCGTGCAGCGATCGCACAAATTGTATATCTCCCTTTGTCATCGTTGTTTCTCTATTGTGAAGGTGCGTTAACTTTTTTATTTATCTGTTTTCGTCATTGCGGCCTCCGATCCGCAATGACGGAGTGGAGGGTTTACGTATCATCGTTGTTTCTCTATTGTGAAAGTCTCGCCCTCGATTGCTAAGTAGCTATTGGTGAATGTCTCGCGCGCCTCTTCCAACAGAGGTTGTAGATCTTTGTACCTAGCCGAGAAGTGACCTATAATCAACCTATGGGCTTGGGCCTGAACGGCAAATCTAGCCGCTTCGGTCGTTGTCGAATGGCCCCTCTCGCGCGCCACTTTCTTCTCCGAGTGGGCATATGTAGCCTCGTGGTAGATCATATCGACCCCCTCGCACCTCTGGGCAGCTCGGGCCGAGAAGCTCGTGTCGGATATATAGGCGTATGAGCGTCCGCGGTGGGGGATATAGGTGAGCTCCGCATTGGGTATCACCTCACCACTCTCCAGCTCTACATCCTCGCCACGTTTGGCCGCGGTGATCTGAGCGATGCCCAACTCATATTTGGCGATCTTGAATTTATCGACATTGAGGGGTGGCTCCTTCTCCCTAAAGATGTAACCCGACGAGGGGAGACGGTGGCGCAGGGGCACGCTCCACACCTCCACGCTCCGACTCTCGAAGATCATGGCGTGCTGCGTGGTGTCGACCTCGCACCACTCTATATTGTAGGGCAGGTCCCGATCGAAGAAGTTGAGGTGCGACTCCAAAATATCGCCAAAGGGTCGAGGGGCATAGATCCTAAGCGATGTCTTGCGCCCATAGAGCCCCATGGTCGAGAGCAGCGGAAAGAGGCCAAAGAGGTGGTCGCCATGGAGGTGCGAGATAAAAACCGCCCTTATTTTGAGCGGATTGACCCCATACCTAAATAGCTGACGCTGACACCCCTCGCCTGCATCCATCAGGTAGTACTGCTCATGGATGTTGATGATCTGCGACGATGGGTGCCTTCCTGCCGTTGGCTTAGCCGAGGAGGAGCCTAGTATGGTTACCGTAAAACTCACTTTGCGTTAGATATGCGTTAGAAGACAAAGGTACATCAAAATAACGAGATCACAAAAAAACCGAGGGGCACCATGCAAAAGTTGCTATGTTCTCAGCGCACGAGAGCAAAGTTTCTAAAGCGGCTTGAGTTATAGAAACTAACTGTAATACAATCTATCACCAAGAGAGAATACATTGTTCTCAAAAGTTGTACAGCAACATATTGTATAAAAAAAATGCTTTATTTTACCAAACAAAAATGTCAATGAAAATAACGTACTTTAATGATAGCTGAATTCAACCTGCAAATGCAACTGAATTCATAGTTAATATTTGTTTGAATTTTTCATTTGGCGTGAGGTATCCGAGCCTTTTACGAGGTCGATTATTT
>JBCQUO010000093.1:0-4480 GCA_047173955.1 Rikenellaceae bacterium | reverse complement strand
CAAGCGAAGATTTGTGCCATTTTTTGCTAATTCTTTGCAAATATCGTCTGCAATACAATAAATTTCCGTAACTTTGTCACTTGTTAGAATGCTCATATTTCTTTGTTATCTTATTGGTTGTCAGCTATAAAGATACAAAAAATTGAGCATTCTTCCTATTTATTCAAGGGGTTTCTTATCCAAAATTCGGGTAGAAAAGGGTCTGAAGGGCAACCACTGGAATGAGCTTAGCGATATTCCGCAGCTCTACAGCAGCTATGGGGTGCGCGGAATCCCATACTACGTCTTGATCGACCCCGATGGGAATGTGAAGGAGCATTGGAGCGGCTACGGCAAAGGCTCTCTGCGCAAGAGATTAGGGGAGCTGATTGAACCGTAATGGTGAATGGTGAATGGTGAATTTATCATTATCGGCGTTAATCATTGATCATTAACCATTAACCATTCATCATTGACCATTATTTTCGCTTTGAGGGTGTGGCCGCGAGGGATTCCCCCAGAGGGGGTATAATATAAAAGAAGTGGATACTGAACCGAAAGCTCGCTTTCGAGGACAGTATCCACTTCTTTTATATTAAGCGTTCACTGAAAGTGAACTCCCCTCGCGGCCACAACACACAAAAAAGCGCAAGGAAAACAAATCACAGCTTGCTGTGCGCCTGCCGGCGTGAGGCAGTCCAGCCTCTGACTTCGGATCTAAACCTCAAGACCGTTAGATCTTCGTAACGGCGATCATGAGAGGTGCATCGTCCAAGTCGGACTCAACGACGAAATCTCCGCTAGGTTTATCGGCCACCTTCACCTCCACGGCTAGGGTTTGTTGAGCGACATAATCGGCATATGTTGAGAGTGAATCCACGACACTTTGGCGGCTCTCCACCTCGACGCGGATCTTATCTACAACCTCGAAACCAGACTCCTTGCGGATATTTTGGATGCGGTTAACCAACTCGCGAGCGACTCCTTCGGCCTTAAGATCATCCGTAAGGGTGATATCGAGCGCCACGGTGAGTTTACCCTCCGAGGCTACCAACCATCCGGGCATATCCTCCGATGTGATATCGAAATCGGCTGGGGTCACGGTGATTGTCTCGGCTCCCATATCGAGAGTGATCTCGGCCGACGACTCGATCTGCGCGATCTTATCTTGGTCAAACTGCGCCGCCATAGCAGCTATCTGCTTCATATATTTTCCGTAGCGAGGGCCCAAAGTCTTGAAGTTAGGCTTAATACGCTTGGTGATAACGCCTGTTGTTTTCTCAATTAGTTCGATCTCCTTGATGTTGACCTCGCCCAAGATAAGTGATTTCACCGCCTCGATATGACGCGCCATAGCTGGGTCGAGAACAGGGATCAAGATCTTGGTGAGGGGTTGGCGCACCTTGATATTGACCTTACGACGTAGGGCCAACACCATCGACGAGACGCGTTGCGCGAGTGCCATTGTCTCCTCCAAGTCGCTATCCACGAGCGACATATCCGCCTCGGGGAACTTTGCCAAGTGCACGGAGCTATCTGTGTGGCGACCGCTCACAGCGTTCAAATCGCAGAAGATACGATCCGTGATAAATGGTGCGAATGGCGCTGAGATCTTAACCACAGTCTCCAAACAGGTGTAGAGTGTTTGGTAAGCCGACAATTTATCTTGTGTCATCTCGCCCACCCAGAATCTTTTACGGTTGAGGCGCACATACCAGTTCGATAGGTTCTCGCCCACGAACTCTTGGATCATACGTGCCGCAGGTGTTGGGTCGTATCCCTCCAGCTGAGCTGTAACGTTCTTAACCAATGTGTTGAGCAAGGAGATGATCCAGCGATCAATCTCGGGACGCTCAGCCATTGGGATCTGCTCCTCGGAGCCCGTAAAGCCATCTACATTGGCATATAGAGCGAAGAATGAGTATGTGTTGTAGAGCGTGCCAAAGAATTTACGGCGCACCTCATCGACACCCTCAACATCGAATTTGAGGTTGTCCCAAGGTTGCGAGTTGCTAATCATATACCAGCGCGTCGCATCTGAGCCATACTTATTGAGCACCTCGAATGGATCAACTGCGTTGCCCAAACGTTTCGACATCTTGTTTCCGTTTTTGTCCAGAACAAGACCGTTGGAGATAATATTTTTGAACGCTACAGAGTCGAACAACATCGTAGCTATTGCATGCAATGTAAAGAACCATCCGCGTGTTTGGTCCACACCCTCGGCGATAAAGTCCGCAGGGTATACATCGTTGAAGTCGGCCCCTCCATTCTCGAATGGATAGTGCAGCTGAGCATATGGCATAGCTCCCGAATCGAACCACACGTCGATCAAATCGCTCTCGCGCTTCATTGGCTCACCGCTATCCGACACCAACACAATTGAGTCGACATATGGGCGGTGGAGGTCGATGTTTTGAGTCGAGTAGTTCTCCTTCGACATATCTCCCACCTTGAATCCAGCGTATGGGTTCTCGCTCATAAATCCTGCCGCTATAGATTTCTCGATCTCGCCCATAAGCTCCTCTATAGAGCCTATGCACTTGATCTGCGAATAATCCTCGGTAGCCCACACAGGCAGAGGAGTTCCCCAGAAACGTGAGCGCGACAAGTTCCAATCAACAAGTCCCTCCAACCACTTTCCAAAGCGGCCCGAACCCGTAGACTCTGGCTTCCATTGGATCGTGTTGTTGAGCTCCATCATGCGACCCTTCAAAGCTGTTGTTTTGATAAACCATGAATCCAATGGGTAGTACAACACAGGCTTGTCCGTACGCCAACAGTGTGGGTACGAGTGGAGATGCTTCTCTATCTTGAAAGCTTTGTTCTCCTGCTTGAGGAGCACCGAAATATCTATATCCAAAGTGGCATCTGCTTCGGTGAGGCTCTCGTCGTAAGCGTTCTTTACATAACGACCTGCATACTCACCATACAACTCCACGTTGATATTGTTGGCTACGAACTCCGCATCCAGATCCTCCAACACGAAGAACTTTCCGCTCTTGTCTACCATCGGTTGATCCTTACCAGCCTTGTCGACCATAAAGAGTGGCGCTATACCAGCAGCCTTAGCCGCGCGGTCGTCATCCGCACCAAAGGTAGGTGCTATGTGGACAATTCCCGTACCATCCGACGTGGTCACGAAATCACCCGTGATAACCTCAAACGCTTTGCCCATAGGCTTCACCCATGGCAACAACTGCTCGTAGCTCACACCTGCCAACTCCGAACCCTTCCACGATTGGTCGGTGATGGTATATGTGCCCTCCATCTTCTTTGTGAAGTACGACGAGACAAGATCTTTGGCCATGATTATCGTCTGCGCTGTACCCGTGTATGGATTTGCGCAACGGACCTTCACATACTCCACCTCGGGACCCACCGCCAAAGCTGTGTTCGAAGGCAAAGTCCAAGGGGTCGTTGTCCAAGCCAAGAAGTAGAGCGTACCCTCATCCTCTTTGCTAAATAACTTCTCAGAGACCTCGTTGCGTACAACCTCAAATTGTGCTGTACATGTTGTGTCCTTCACATCGCGATAACATCCCGGTTGGTTCAACTCGTGAGTCGAAAGACCTGTACCTGCCGCAGGCGAGTATGGCTGAATCGTGTAGCCCTTGTATAGCAGACCTTTTTGGTGGAGCTGCTTTAGTAGCCACCACAAAGTCTCGATGTATTTGTTGTCGTATGTGATATATGGATCATCCATATTTACCCAATAACCCATCTGGCGTGTTAGCTCCTCCCACAAACCAGTGAACTCCATCACCGCCTCGCGACACTCCTTGTTGTACTGCTCGATTGTTATTGTTTTGCCTATGGCCTCTTTTGTGATGCCGAGCTTCTTCTCCACACCCAACTCCACGGGGAGTCCATGGGTGTCCCATCCAGCTTTGCGGTGGACCTTGAATCCCTGCTGAGTCTTGTAACGACAGAAAATATCTTTTATCGTACGCGCCATCACGTGGTGGATTCCGGGAACACCATTTGCCGAAGGTGGCCCCTCATAAAATACGAATGTTGGATTTCCCTCACGAGTTGTTATACTTTTGTGGAATGTATCCTCGCTGTCCCATTTCTGAAGCACTTCAGATGCTACATTTGCTAAATCTAACCCTTTATACTCTTTAAACTTCATGTTTTATGCCAATTAAGGTTTGAACTATTTTCTTTTTATATTTATTATACTTTACCCCACCCCTTTGGTCCCCTCCCAAGGGTGGGGACTTAGTCGCAAAACCTTGGTTTTGCTCCCTTAAGAGGTGCGAATCAAGGTTTGAATTCTCAAACCTTAATTCGCATGTTTTCGTACTGTTTTTTATCTAACTTACAAAGGTACAAAAAATTATTCACTAAACAATGTGCACCCATGGAATTTAATTTTTTTGCTTAATCTGACTTATGCGAATTAGTCGACCCTTATATATAAATTACCATCTTGATTTATAATGAATTACGACTGGTTTAGGTTTGGAAATATCTGCAAGTTTTTGTATCTTTATGG
>JBCQUO010000092.1:0-4480 GCA_047173955.1 Rikenellaceae bacterium | reverse complement strand
TGCAAGTTCTGATCCTGATGGTTGGGATGTAAGTGTTGGCGGTATGATCTTTGGTGGTCAAGTAGGTACACGCTATTGCTTCAGCGACAAGTGGGCTGCTTTTGCTGAACTTGGATATGGATTAGGTCTCTTTAGCCTTGGTGCAACATACTCATTCTAAAATTTAGAGGAGAGACAAAAACAGCAGGTAATTTTAATCTCTAAGTTGTCAAAATTACCTTAATTTACATTATAAAGTTAAATAGGGAACGAGCAGTGCTAAAGAGCAACTCGTCAGAAATGAACTTTATGATTACACGAGAAAATGGGAGTACTTCGGTGCTCCCATCTCTTTTTTTGCACCATCTCCACGGTGAAGTATGGGTGAAATGTTAATAATGCAATGTGGTTAAAAAGGATAAATCCAAATGGAATAGTTAACTTTGTCCGCACAAAAAAGTTAAGCCGCCGAATTATTTTTCATTTTTATGTTATATTTCTCCCAAAATTCATCAATTGTCATGTTATCAATTATTAAATTTGAAAAATGAAATATAGAGCCTCCTAGGTCTAGAATAAAGAGAGTTTGGTTAATTTTCTAGTAATCCACGAGAGGTATATTTGATAGAAAAAATCAGCTCTGATCCAATAAAGATCAGAGCTGATAAAAAATAATATTTTGTCTTCCTAGAGTTCACGAATAAACATTGCGTGACCACCACCCTTAGCCATTTTTGCTTTGATTGTCTCGCCTCCCTTGATGCGACCCGTCTCAATGCGGTATGACTCTGGATTTGTCAAGCAGTGAGCATCCTCACCATCCATGTAGTATGTCACCTCATACTCCTTGCCACTCTCCAAGAAGCTGGTCTCGATATCCAATGCGTCGCACTCACGACTTACAACCGTTCCAACGAACCACTCCGAGCCATGACGACGTGCGGTTGTGATGTATTGGTTGAACTTAGAGTTGACAACAACACTCTCGTCCCATCTTCCAATAGGTATTTTGGCGATCAACTCAAATAGATCAGCCTTTGCATCGTAGCAATCTGGAGCATCTGGAATTGCAGCAAGACCTGTGTTGATGATAATAACCCTGGCAACCTCCGAAACAACTGTCGAGAAGTAGCTATTAGTTTGACGAGGTCCCTTTGCGCGAGCACCACTATTGATCTCCAATAGGTCAAAGTTTCCGTTGCTCATATCTAGTGGGCCATGAATAGCTTGAACCAAAGCCATCTTGATGAACATCTCTGGGGTGAATGCTCGGCGCGAATCCTGCTGTCCGTGGCAATACTCACGAGATATAGCATTTGGGAAGGTACGTTCAAGACCTGTCATTGGAGCTGGACCATCGTGGAAGTTAATCATCAGCTTCTCCTTTGCACTCTCGCGAACGGATTGTTTTGTGAACTCGACATTAGGCCCCATGAATCCATACTTAATACCCTTCATATTGAGGCTATTGTAGTATTTAAATAGATCCTCGTCGCCATAATATCCATGAACGCGATCGTAGTATAGCAAAAGATCGACACCCTTCTCTTTGGCGTAGTCGATAACCGCTGGAAGATCTAACTTCGAAGATGGATATATGCGACCAAGTTCAACCTTGTCATACCATGCGTCGTCGATTAAGAAGTACTCTAAATCCCATTTAGCAGCGAAATCAACAAAGCGGAAGTAGCTCTCGGTGTTGATTCCATACTCAAACCCATCGGGTGCAACGTGGCTATGTACTCGCCAATCCCATAGCGAGATACCAGGTTTGATCCACGATGTATCCTCAAGTTGGCACTCTGTGGCGAGGTTCAAAGATGTGGTGTTGGTTGATAAATCTCCCACTTGGTCGCCAACCAAAATTACTCTCCATGGGGTCACAAACTCCTCAATATCCATCTCCGAAACACCATTAGATGAGAAGAACTGAGAGTTCGATTTGTTGAATCTGATATTGATACAGTTGAAACCCTCTGTCATAAATAGATCCGACTCCAAGAATGCTAGGTAGTTGCTGGTAGAGCTATCAACAACCAATGGCATAGCGATTCTAACGTTACCCTCCCTATTTTTAATACTCTCTTTTGAGTATGGGCCAAGATCACCTTCGGCATATCCAGCCCAGTAGAACATATCCTCGTCATAGGTGTTATACTCCATAAATAGAGTCGCTTTTTCCGAAGCCTTATAACCATCGAGGCTATAGCGGAATCCCACACCTTCATCGAAGAGTCGCACCTCTAATTGCGCCTCACGTCCATCTATGTCGAGCGTCATGACAAGTGAGTTGTGACAATCCTCAATTTGAGAAAACTGTCCCCATGTGGGTCTCCATGTTGTGTTATTTGAGCCTCTCTTTAGCTCCTTAACCGTTACCAAAGAGTCGTTTAAGATCGAGATCGTAGAGTTTTTAACTAGCTGCACATCTCCTTTGGATAACTCATAGGTCATCTTGCCCGAAGTGTTGTCTAGAGTCACCGACAACGCTTTGTTGGGCGACGTTAATTTGTACTCACCTACCGAAGGTGTTGAACAACTTGCCATCATTGTAATGCAACTAAGCACAATAATTGACAACATAAAAAAGGTCTTTCTCATTTTTATTTTAGGGTTAATTAAGTTTTAGTGTCTCTTTTGCTCCATGTCTCCTCCTTAAAGTCCATTCATTGGGGTATGTATTGCATAGTGAGCCATTAGCCTTTTCGTTTGCGACACATCCCCAAGAGTGATACGGAGTACAAATATATAAATTTATCTTTAAAATATTTGGATTTATTTTTTAATTATCAGATATGTGCTGAATTCAAGGCTAAGGATTCAGCGTTTTTTGTAGTTGACAGTGAAAACATCTGTAAGTATATATAACATAGCGTATTAGAAAATATTTTGTTGACGGGGTTTCTCTCTAATATTAGAAATGTTGGCATGATTGACCCCTTTTTGGTAAAAAGGTCTACTCTTATGTAGGTAGAAATGTAGCCTTGTTTTAGGGCGAGTTTTCACCGAAAAAGAAGTTTAACAGAATAATGCTAATACGCTATGTTTTCAATTAACATTAAGGGTAAGGAGAACCCTAAAACTCCAGAGCTGGTAAAACTCGAAATGGTGCTTTTCAAAACTGGATACCCACGAGTATCAAAAGTCATTGCTATTGTAGACCCATTAAAAGAGTGGGATGCCAAGACACAACAATTCTCAGGTCGAGGTGTGGAATTTACTGAGCGCAACAAATGACTCTTAGAGATAAAGTCGTCATATCTTAAAGTTGCGGAGGAGTGGGAGGCAGAAGATAAAGATTGGTCGCCAGTTCAATGGTCGCATTGCTTTGATATAGAGAAGAAAGAGAAAGCCAAAAAGAAGGTGCTCTCTGTGATGGCAGTGTGCGATGATATGATAGAGCACAAATTCAACAATGAGCGAATCAAAAATGGTAAGATTGTCTCGTCGGCAAATACTGGTCGCAGGTATCAGTGCTTAAAACGAGATCTTGCTAATTTCGTTAACGATAAGTATGGTCGTAAACTAGAGAGTTACTACTTTACGGACGTTACCCAACAGTTTATAGAGGATTTTGTGGTGTATAGTAAGAAACTTGCAATCGCAAAGGGTACGAGTGGAGATATTTCGACCATCCTCAGAGCACTATATGGTATTTGTCAGCGAGCTATCAAACTCAATGTACCAGATGTTGATTTGACTGTTTTTGAAAGTACTCGTCAGCATAGTAGGTCTAAGAAGTATGAACCGAGATCTATTTCTCGTGAAACGATGGCAAAGATTGAGTCTATCGACAGGACTTTACTTACTCGTGTCGAGAAATTCTACCTTGATCTATTTCTATTCAGTTACTACACTGGAGGTATGGCAGGTACAGATGTAGCTCACCTAACGTGGGACTGCGTAGATAAAGAGGGGTATATAAACTACGAGCGTATGAAATATACGAAGAGTGCAAAGATAAAACTAAACTCTAAGGCTCAGGAGATCATTGACAGGTATCAAGATAAGTGTTTTGGCAATTATGTCCTCCCCGTATTTACTCACAAGCACCAAACGGAGTTACAGCACGATTGGCGACTTAAAAGGGTGGGACGGTGCGTAAATCTCTTATTGAGAAAAATTTGCCAGATCATAAAATATGATGAGAAAATAACTTGGTATTCGGCACGTGGTACATTCATCTCAGAGATGATTGCCTCGGATATTCACCCTATTGATGTTGTTGCGATGGCTGGTAATAGTCCTCAGACCATCTATAAACACTATTACAAGAATGTCGATCAGAAGGAGGTTGATGCTAAGATGCAGCGGGCATTGGGGTGTTAGTGTTAGGCTAATACGCAAAAAAAGCGACTTCATTCACACTTTAAACTTTGTGTGAGTGAAGTCGCTTTTAAGTAGCGCAAAAAAATTATTGCGATATTTTTCGTATTTTCTTTGGATAATTGGCAAATATTTCGTATATTTACTTCATAATCAGAAGTTTATATGAGATACA
>JBCQUO010000028.1:0-30568 GCA_047173955.1 Rikenellaceae bacterium | reverse complement strand
GTTTTACACCATAAAGATACAAAAACTTGCAGATATTTCCAAACCTAAACCAGTCGTAATTCATTATAAATCAAGATGGTAATTTATATATAAGGGTCGACTACTTAAGTAGTGCAAAACAATTATTGCCATATTTTTAAAAGCACTCTTGGAGCGATATTTTTCACTATTAAATCTCAGTATAGAACCACTATATTTTCAATTCAATAGCAAAAAATCTCATCTCCAATAGCACTCTTAAAAACGCACCAATAATTATTTTACCCTACTTAGTTGGGCTAAAGGGTCCTCCCCAATAAAAATAATAGGTACAAAGAGTCTCTTTTGATGGGCGAAAGATAGCAAAATTTGAAAAAAAATCTTAATTTTGTGGTAGAGTCGCCTAGGGGGTGTGTGTAGATGTGTGAGTGGTTGGGCGAATGTGATTTGCAGATGATAATCATATAAGTAGTGTAAAACTAAAATAGAAACCAGAATCTAGTCGCGCGGCGGTTGGGTTCACCTAAAACATTTTCACAATGAATCTATTCGAAATAAAAGAGAAGGTAGTTGTCATAACGGGAGGTTATGGCGTGCTAGGCGGTTCTGTCGCAAAATACCTCGCAGAGTGCGGAGCCAAAGTTGTTGTCATGGGGCGTAACACCCCCAAAGGAGAGGCTTTCGTCTCGGAGATCACAGCCCAAGGTGGCGAGGCCTTTTTTGTTCAGGCCGATGTCACCAATGCCGACGAGATCGAGGTGGCTAAGGGCCAAATATTGGCTAAGTATGGAACTATAGATACATTGATAAATGCCGCAGGAGGTAATATGCCGGGGGCAACTATCGGTGTGGATTCCAATATCTTTAATCTCAACCTTTCGGATATGCGTTCGGTGATGGACCTCAACCTTATGGGTACCATTATCCCATCAATTATTTTGGGTAAGGTGATAGCGGAGAATGGCTCGGGAAGTATCTTGAACTTCTCGTCGATGACGGCTCAGAGTGTTGTTACACGCGTTGTGGGTTACTCGGCAGCCAAATCGTCGATCGACAACTTCACTAGGTGGATGAGTGTTGAGATGGCTCAAAAATATGGCGAGAAGGTGAGAGTCAATGCTGTAGCTCCGGGATTTTTCCTTACAGATCAAAATCGAACATTGCTAACTAATCCCGATGGATCATACACTCCTCGCGCGGAGGATATTGTGCGCAATACCCCTTTTGGTCGTATGGGCAAAGCGGAGGAGTTACACGGTGCGGTTCATTGGTTGATAAGCGATGCAGCGTCGTTTGTCACAGGAACGGTGATCGCTGTGGATGGCGGTTTTAGTGTATTTAGTGGAGTCTAAAAATAGCATAGGAAAATGAATTTTTTTGAACAAACAATGAGGTGGTACGGCGAGCATGATGTCGTAACACTCAGCGGAATAAGACAGTCGGGAGCTACGGGAGTAGTAACTGCATTGCACCATATCCCCGTGGGCGAGGTGTGGAGCGCGGAGGAGGTCAACAAGCGCAAAGCTATTGTCGAGGCCGAAGGTTTGGTGTGGAGCGTTGTGGAGAGCTTGCCAGTGAGTGAGCAAATCAAGAGCGCTACGGGCGATTACCTTCAACACATAGAGAACTATAAGGAGAGCATCCGCAATTTGGCAGCTGCTGGGGTCAAGGTTATCACCTATAACTTTATGCCAGTGTTGGATTGGACGCGCACCAATGTGAGTTATACCCTTGCCGATGGATCCAAAGCTCTCAGGTACGACCGCGCACAATTTGTCGCTTTTGATTGCTATATCCTCCAACGTGAGGGTGCCGAAGCGGACTATACCCCCCAAGAGGTGGAGTTGGCAAAGGTGGCATTTGCCGCTATGAGCGACGACGACAAGGCGACCGTGACCAAGAGTATCTTGATGGGTCTGCCCGGAGCCAAAGATCTTATGTTGTTGGGCGAGATTAAGGCTGGACTTGCGATGTATGACGATATCGACGACGATAAGTTGCGCGAGAACTTGATCTTCTTCCTAAGCGAAGTGGCCCCTGTGGCCGACGAGATGGGTGCTAAATTGGCTATCCATCCCGATGATCCACCATATAAACTCCTCGGTTTGCCTCGAATTTTGAGCACAGCGGAGGATTTCGATAAATTGGTTGCTGCGGTGCCATGTGCATCAAATGGACTATGTTTCTGCACGGGCTCTTTGAGTGTGCGCGCCGATAATGACTTGCCTCAGATCGCTAAACGTCTGGGGGCGGATAACCGAATATTCTTTGTCCATCTACGCTCTACGGAGCGTGACGAGTTGGGTAACTTCTACGAAGCTAACCACTTGGAGGGCTCTATAGATATGTACTCTATCGTCAAGGAGTTGGTCAAGGTACAAAACACCCTCAATATCTCGATCCCTATGCGTCCCGACCATGGACACCAAATGGCGGATGATTTGGGCAAGAGTACATATCCGGGCTATTCGCTTATAGGTCGCTTGAAGGGTCTGGCCGAGATTAGAGGCTTGGAGCTTGGTTTGGTGAGAATGTTGAAGGAGCAAAAGGAGGGGTAGCGATTATGGCTTTTATAGAGGAAAACTTTATGCTTCACAGCGATGTCGCTCAACGTCTGTATGATGATTATGGTCGACATATGCCCATTATTGATTACCACAACCACCTAAGCCCCAAGCTAATTGCGGAGAACTACACACCTCGCTCCATTACGGAGATGTGGTTGGGTGGCGACCACTACAAATGGCGACTTATGCGTGCCAATGGTGTCGACGAGAGGTTTATCACGGGCGACGCGGATGATTACGAGAAGTTCGAGAAGTGGGCCGAGACGCTGCAATATACCATGCGCAACCCGATTTACCACTGGTCGCAGTTGGAGTTGAAGAGGTACTTCGACGAGGATCGACTGCTCACCCCCGACACCTGTCGCGATATATATGACCGCTGCAATGCGATGATCGCTGGGGGCGGATATGGAGCTATGGATATGTTGAGGAGGATGAAGGTCGAGGTTGTCTGCACCACAGACGACCCGATTGATACCTTGGAGTACCATATCCAAGCCAATGAGCAAAACTGCGGAGTTAGGGTGTTGCCAACGTGGAGACCCGATAAAGTTGTGGCGATCGAGAAGCCCGAATTCAGAGAGTACATCTCGAAACTTAGCGAGGTGTCGGCCCTTAAGATAGATAGCTTTGAAGCCCTTTTGGAGGCGTTGACCATAAGGCAAAAGCACTTTGTGGAGTGTGGATGTGTGATCTCGGACCATGGTCTGGATCGCTTCTATGCGGCGGATTTCACCCCCGAGCAGGCTAACTCTGTCTTTGTTGCAGCGCTCTCGGGTGAGCCAATCTCGCAGGCAGATATCGAGGTGTATAAATCGGCTATGTTGCATAACTTAGCGTTGATGAATAGTCGTGCAGGTTGGGCGCAGCAGTTCCATGTGGGACCTCTGCGCAACGCCTCTACGCGCCTCTTTGCCAAGCTCGGGCCCGATGTCGGCTTCGACTCGATCGACGATAAACCTATAGCCGAAGATATGAGACGCTTCTTCGACAGATTGGATATGGTCGACTCATTGACCAAAACTGTCCTCTATAACCTCAACCCTAAGGATGGCGAGGTTATGGCCGCTATGTGCTACAACTTCAACGATGGAAAGATCGTGGGCAAGATGCAGTATGGTTCGGCGTGGTGGTTCTTGGATCAGTTCGATGGGATGAAGAAGCAGATCGAGATAATCTCGTCATTTGGTCTGTTGAGCCGATTTATCGGTATGTTGACCGATTCAAGGAGCTTTTTGTCCTTCACGCGTCACGAATATTTCAGACGAATATTGTGCGACATGTTGGGTGACGACATCGTACAGGGGCGTATACCAGCCTCTGAGGAGCAATTTGTTGGGCAGATGGTGAGCGATATTTGTTATAATAATGTCAAGAGATACCTCTTTTAGAGTCTCTGTTGAATAGAATTTTTCAATGAGGAAGATAGTGATTCTTACGCAGCCGCTCCATATAAACTATGGAGGGGTGTTACAAGCCTACGCTTTGCAGCGAGTGTTGAGGGATATGGGCCACGATGTTGTCACGGACCGTCACCGCAACTCTCTCTCGCGGAGGTTGGTGCCTGTGTGGTGTCGAAACTCGGTGGGGGATCTTGCGCGCTATCTTATCAATAAAATCAGAGGAGTTACCCCCAAACATGAGTTGATTGACCATGTGGGGGGTAACTTTACCCGTTTTGTGGCTGAGCATATGGAGTGTGTAGAGCTCTTCGATCGCAATGGAAATGTCATAGGGAGGGTTCTGGAACGCTTCGACACCTTTGTTGTGGGGAGTGACCAGACGTGGCGACCATCGTGTAATGTGGGTGAGCAGGGGATATATTTCCTCGACTTTGTTCGAGGACGTGATCTCAGGCGCGTAGCCTACTCCGCCTCCTTCGGAGTCGATAATTTGGGGGAGTACCCTGCGGCGCTTAAGAGTCGATGTGGAGACCTACTCAAGGCATTCGATGCAGTCTCGCTTCGCGAGGAGAGTGGCGTGAGGTTGTGTCGCGAGGAGTTCGGTGTGGATGCTTCTCACACCTTGGACCCAACCCTTCTGCTCGAAAGGGGGGGGTACGAAGAGCTTTGCGCGTGTGAAGATAAGCGACACGGATTCGTCGGGAGTTATATTTTGGATGGTTCGGCTACTAAGCGAGCGGTGGAGGGTCGTGTGGCCAATGCGCTCAACCTCTACAAGTTCGAAATTGGGGCAAATTACTCCTCTGTGGAGTCGTGGATTGCCGCCTTTCGTGATGCTGATTTTATCGTTACGGACTCTTTTCATGGCACCGTTTTCTCGATTATCTTTGAGCGTCCCTTTATCTCGATTGTGAACCCTGAGCGCGGAGCCTCTCGATTTAATTCTCTGCTTGGTTCCTTGGGTTTGGAGGCACGAGCCGTGAGTGTGGGCGACGATATGGAGGCTGAAGTTACGCGCCTCGTTGGTGAGCCCATAGATTGGCGAGCGATCAAACAAAAACTAGAGTCACTAAAGCAATCGAGTCTATCATTTTTGCGCGAGGCGTTAAACAATTAGTGTAAATATCGTATGTCAAATTCAGAGAGTGCCGTAGATAATCGTCGCATAGCCAAAAACACCCTGATGTTGTACTTCAGGATGTTGTTCGTCACGGTGGTGTCGCTCTATACTTCGCGTGTTGCACTCGAAGCTCTGGGTGTTGAGGATTATGGTATCTACAACGTTGTGGGTGGGGTAGTGATGTTGCTCTCATTTATGAATGCCGCCATGAGTTCGGGGACGCAGCGATTTTTGACATATGCACTCGGGCGAGGCGACCAAACGGCGGTGACGCGTATATTCAGCTCCTCACTCTCGATCCATATCCTTATATCGTTGGTGATCGTTCTCTTTGCCGAAACTATAGGTCTATGGTTTTTGAACCATAGGCTCAATATCCCAGTCGATAGGCTCTATGCCGCAAATTGGGTCTATCAGTTCTCGATAATCTCGGCTGTGGTATCAATCACGCAGGTCCCCTACACCGCCTCGATCATCGCGCATGAGAGGATGAATATCTACGCTTTTGTCTCTATTTTCGATGGCGTGGCGAGGTTGGGAGTTTTGTACCTTATTATCAATCTCAACTTCGATAAGCTGATTTTGTATGGAGGCCTCTACCTCCTCTTGTCGGTTGTCGTGGCGCTTATATATCGGGGCTATTCGCTCAAAAACTTTAAGTTCACGCGCTATAAATTCTACTACGAACGCTCTCTGTGGCGCGAGCTGGGGAGCTACGCGGTGTGGAACCTGTGGGGTAATCTCGCGGCTGTGGGCTTCACACAAGGGGTAAATATCCTCGTCAATATCTTTTTTGGCCCTGTGCTCAATAGTGCGCGTGCCATCTCTATTCAGGTGAGTGGCGCTTTGGTCCAATTTGTCGGGAGTTTCCAAACGGCTATGAATCCCCAAATCGTCAAGAGCTACGCGCGCGACCAAACATCCGAAATGGTGGAGCTGATATATCGGGGTTCCAAATTTTCGTTTATGATGCTATGGATAATCTCAATGCCTCTGCTGGTTAATCTGGACTATGTACTAACCCTCTGGCTGCGCGATGTCCCCTCGCACACGTTGATCTTCACGCAGTGGATCATCATAAATGCCCTCGTTGACTCTTTGTCGGGACCCCTAATGACTGGAATACAAGCGACTGGACGAATTAAGCTATACCAATCTTTGGTGGGGGGGATTCTTCTTCTCAATGTGCCCCTATCATACCTTTTCCTTAAGTTGGGCGCTCCTGCCGTTGTTGTTTTCTATGTTTTGGTGAGCTGTTCGGTGATGGCTCTCGCGGCGAGGTTATATATTATTCAGCGCTACCTACCCATCTCGATTCTCCATTTCATAGGGCGAGTGTTAGCCCCCGTGCTCCTATTGTCGTCAATAGGCGTGGTGGGAGTCTTGAGCGGTCTCTTCGAGAGAGATACATTGTGGGGTGTTGTGGCGAGCGGTCTGCTTGTTGGTCTGATAGCTGTCGTGGCAGTCGCGACGGTGGGGCTCAGCCGTGGAGAAAGGGCATGGTTGTGGAGGAAGGTGAAAAGGTAATGGCGACTAATTGTGCTTAGCTCGATCCACTTCAGATACCCCCTCTCCGCTTAGAAAGGTAGGTTGTCGAGGTCATCTTTGGGAGGGTTGATCTTTGGACTCTCTTTAGCCTTTGCCGCAGCACTGCTATCAGCGCTTTTGGGTTGGTTGACCACCTTGATCTCCTTGCCTGCGATCTCTGCGACAATCTGTTTGCCCCCCTCTTTGTCTATCCATTCGCGATATCGGAGCGACCCTTCGACATATATTTGCGACCCTTTGTCTATATATTGATCTATGAAATTCACCGCTTCGCCCCAAAAGATTACCGTGTGCCACTCCGTGTGTTGTCGGACCTCGTTGGTCGCGCGCACACGTATCTTTTCGGATGTGGCCATACGTATACGCGCCATTCGAGACCCACTCTCAAAGGAGCGGATCTCGGGTTCGCTACCGACGTAACCGAGTAGTATGACTTTGTTAATCATTGTATCTACCTTACACGACCTTACAGCTCCGAGATGAGCTCCGAGAAGAGTTTAGTCATGCGTATAGAGGCCTTGGCTCCCTGCAACTGAACATCCTCGTGGTCACCCACCTCGTCACTTAGTCCGCAGTTGGTGATTACCGAGACTCCAAACGTTGGGATCGACATATGTCGCGCAACGATAACCTCGGGCACGGTCGACATACCTGCTGCATCGCCGCCGATAACCTTGAAATATTTGTACTCAGCTTGTGTCTCAAAGGTAGGGCCTGTGCCACCAACGTAGACTCCATATTGTAGTTTGATCCCCTCGCGATCAGCTATTTTGGTAGCTTTAGCAATGATATCCGAGTTGTAGACATTGTGCATATCGGGGAAGCGAGTGCCCAACTCCTCGATGTTGGGACCGATAAGTGGGTTGGGCATTAAGTTGATATGGTCGGTGATAACCATAAGATCTCCTACTCTAAACGATGTGTTGATACCTCCAGCAGCGTTCGACACAAACAAGAATTGGATGCCAAGAAGCTTCATAACCCTCACTGGGAGTGTTACTTGTTGCATTGTGTACCCTTCGTAGAAGTGGAATCGTCCCTGCATAGCCACAACTTTTTTGTCGCCAATCGTACCAAATATCATGCGTCCTTTGTGGCCTGCAACTGTCGACTGAGGGAAGTTTGGTATCTCGCTATAATCAATTGAGTAAGAAACATCTATAGCTTCGGCGAAGTTTCCGAGTCCAGATCCGAGGATCACACCCACCTCTGGGGCAAAGTTATTTGTTGCGTTTGCGATGTAGCTCGCGCTCTCTTTAATTTTTGATAACATCTTGATGTAGCTTTTTTAAGAAATCGACCTTTGAATCATCTACGAATGATATATTGATCGGTATATAGAATATATTTTTACGAACTTCGGGGGCAATTTTATTGCTTTTGATGAGCTTCACAGCATCTTTTTCAGTTGTTATGATCACCGAATCGGGGTGCTTTTTCAACATGCTAGACATCAAGTTTATATCCCTCATCTTGTACACATGGTGGTCATTAAACATCGTTGCATCCACGACATTGTAGCTCTTTTGGAGTGAGCCAATAAATGGCGTAGGGTTGCCGATTCCAGCAATCGCTATCACGTTGCTATTGGGTTTGATCTCGCGCTCTTTGCCCTCGGCAAACACAGGGATCGGCTTAAAGCTCTCTAGACGAGTGAAGTACACCTCTTGATATGCCATCGAGACAAGCACCTTGCGCATAATTCGCCTATCGAGAGGGGTCATATTTTCGGGGCACTTAGAGACAATGAAGTAGTGGGCGCGATGGAGCG
Organism: Rikenellaceae bacterium; assembly: GCA_047173955.1. Taxonomy (GTDB): domain Bacteria; phylum Bacteroidota; class Bacteroidia; order Bacteroidales; family Rikenellaceae; genus Alistipes. The sequence goes on along the minus strand of JBCQUO010000028.1, from coordinate 22,180 downwards.
AATCGAACCTATCTCTCAGTCTACCCAGAGGTAACATTTGATCTTCGTGCGGAGGTCTTGTTGCGTCGACCATTATGACATTGATCTTTGGCTCGACGTGTCTATGTTGGAACCCATCGTCCATAATTATAAGGTTCACATCTGGGTGCTTTTTGCGAATTTGTTCAATTCCATTGACTCTCTTTTCGCACACTGCTACGACTATATTTGGAAACTTAAGTTTGATTTGTAGAGGTTCATCGCCCACATCTCTATAGTGGGAGTTCTCTTTGACCTCCATATACCCCTTTGTTTTGCGGCCATAACCCCTCGACAACACAGCCACGGTATGATATTTAGACATATAGCTGACTATCATCTCCGTCATCGGGGTTTTTCCTGTACCGCCCACAGTTATATTGCCGATGCAGATGATAGGGATATCATACTCATTGCTTTTGATGATGCCCCAATCAAAAAGTTTGTGGCGCACAGCGATAGCAAATGAGTATAAACCAGCTAGTATAGAGAGTATTAGGTCCTTAATCATCAGTCAGTCTTTACTTGGTTGGAATTGAGGCGTAGATAACCACACCACACCTCGTACCAAAGGTATGAATTATTATTTAGACTTCCAAAGCCATATCAATTATTTGACAAATTAGCAACAGAATTTTTTATTTTTTGTTGGGGATTTTATTTTGAGATTTTGGCGGTGAGTTGACCGAGGGAAAAAATATTGGGTGGTGAGTTGGCGTTTGTGAAAAAATGTTTAACTTTGTGCATTATGAAAAAGAATTTTTTAAATTTTGCGGTTGTGGCCTTTTCACTCTTTGTGGTGGGTTGCGCAGGCTCAAATTCGGGCCCAGACCAAACAGATTCTACAGAGATAGAAGAGCTTGTACCTCAGAACCTTAGATATGGCGTAAATGCCGATGATTATACCCTCGAAACCCACGAAATAGCTATGGGCCAAACCATGGGTGCTTTGTTGGGTAAGTATGGTATTTCGGCCTATTTGGTCGATAAACTAGACCGTGCTGCGAACGATGTTTTTCCGCTCAAAAAGATCAAGGGTGGAAATAAATATACCGTTTTTCTCAAAACAGACTCGCTGAGTGGCAGAAAGTTGGACTATATGGCCTATGAGCAAAATAGTGTCGACTATGTACTCTTTGGATTTGTCAATGACTCCATAACCATCGAGTTGGGGGCCAAGCCAACTCGCGAGGTGAGACTTCGCAAAAGTGCAGAGATCAACTCTTCGTTGTGGGGGGCGATCATGGAGGCGGAGCTTCCCTACGCATTGGCCTCGCAGATGGAGGATGTATACCAATGGACCATCGACTTCTTTGGTATCCAAAAGGGAGATAGCTTCTCGGTGATCTACGACGAGGTTTTTGTGGAGGATTCAATCTCTGTGGGCGTGGGGCGCTTGTGGGGCGCTAAGTTCACCCACGCAGATAAGGATTATTACGCTATACCATTCGACCAGAACGGAAAGTTGGAGTATTGGGAGGCCGATGGTGGGAGCCTAAAGAAGCAGATGTTGAAGGCTCCGCTTAAGTATTCGCGCATTAGCTCGAAGTTCTCGCGTGCACGTCTGCACCCAATCTACAAAGTCTATCGTGCCCATTTGGGTGTTGATTATGCAGCCCCCTCGGGAACGCCTGTCCACTCCGTGGCAGATGGTGTGGTGACCTTTAAGGCATACTCGGGAGGTGCTGGAAATATGATTAAAATCAAACATCCCGGCAACCTAGAGACTGGATATCTTCACTTGAGCCGATACGCTTCGGGAATCAAGGTCGGATCGAAAGTATCTCAGGGTCAGCTTATTGGGTATGTAGGATCTACGGGAGCCTCTACGGGTCCACACCTCGACTATCGTGTGTGGAAAGGTGGTGTGGCAATCGACCCTCTCAAAATTCCTCAAGAGCCCACGGAGCCTATCTCGGAGGCCAATAAAGAGGAGTTTGAATATATCAAAACGAGAATCGTTGCGGAGCTAAATGGCCAAATTGATGAGGCGGATATAATCACCTCGCTCGACTCTACATATGTCTCAAAACCAAAAGTCGAGGCGACAAATGGAGAGTAAGATCGTTAAGTTTATCTCGAAGCACCATGTGATGACCCTCGCAACCCAGAGCGACAAAGGTCCCTATTGTGCCAATGCTTTCTATGCCTACGCCCCAGAGAGTAAGGGGTTGATCTTCTCGACCGATGCTGCCGCGACGCGTCATGGGGCAGAGATGGTCGCCTCGCGTGATGTTGCTGCTTCTATTGTGTTGGAGACAAAGGTTGTCGGTCGACTGCAAGGGGTCCAGATCACAGGGCGTATAGTCGAGGCAACGGGTGAGGATCGTAAGCTCTACCTCGCTAAGTTCCTATATGCTGCCGTGGTGGATCTTTGTCTGTGGAGGCTCGAAATTGATTATGCAAAACTAACGGATAACACCCTCGGGTTTGGAAAAAAGTTAATATGGAACAGATGATAAAACCTCGCATAGGCGTTGTAATTGTGGCAGGAGGAAAAGGTGTAAGGATGGGAGGTGGCACCACCCCCAAACAGTTCCGTTTTTTGGGACAGTTGCCTATCTTGGCCCACTCTATTAATCTCTTTGCAGAGGCGGAGCCCACCTCCGAAATCGTTGTTGTCCTTCCCGAAGTGCATGTCGAATATTGGAAAAATCTAGCCTCTAGGTTCAATGTCGCGAAGCACACAACTGTGGTTGGTGGTGAGCAACGTTTCCACTCGGTGAGGTGTGGTGTCGAGGCATTGTCGGGAGACTGTGAGTTGATCGCTGTTCACGATGGCGTGCGTCCGATGTGTAGTGTTGAGCTTATTGATAGGGCCCTATATTGCGCCCTGTCCAATGGATCTGCTATACCTGTTGTGGATGTCGTTGATTCATTCAGAGAGGTTACGCCCAGTGGTGAATCGCAAATCGTTGATAGGTTCAAGCTAAGGGCTGTGCAGACACCTCAAATCTTTGATGCCGTGATGCTTAGGCGAGCCTACAAGCAGCCTTTTGACCCATCGTTTACCGACGATGCTTCGGTTGTCGAGAGTATCGGCGAGAGGGTATATCTCTGTCTGGGGGATCGCTCCAACATCAAAATCACAACCTCCGAAGATATAATATTTGCTAATGCGCTTTTGGACGCTATAGAGGCACAAAGCGAGGTATAGAGTGCTGCAATATTGAAACTATGCGCGCATATTATGACAGAGAATAGAGTATTTAAATATAACTTCAGCCGCAAGGTGCTCTTTTGGGGAGTCCTACAAATTATTGTTGTCGGGCTTCTCGGATATTGGTTCTATACCCTATATGAAGGGGGATATATCTCCGCTTGGTTCGCCTCATTTATCGGTGCGCTCTTTGCTCTGCAAACATTGTCTATTCCGCGTAAGGTCGAGGTCACTCCCCATAAGGTGAGCATTGTCTGTGTGCTCGACCTCACGGAGATAAATATAGCCGATATTGTGAAGATCCGCAAGGTCAACCCACGAACGCAGAGGTGGCTGTTGCCGCTGATGGGTGCCTATGGATTTTTTGGTTACTATGGACTCTTCTTCGATCTGAGAAGGTTCGAGAAGGTCAAGATGTATGCGACTGAGTGGCAATATTTTGTCGAGATTGTCGATATCTACGATGAGCGCTTCTATATCTCGTGTCGCGAGCGCGACGCACTAATCAAATACGTTCAGTCACAACGCACTAAACTCTAGCGCTATTGGCTCTTGCGGGTGAGGGAGACAATGAGTATGCTCAACTCATAGAGCAAATACATCGGAAGTGCCACAAGGAGCAGGGTCACAACATCCGAAGTGGGCGTTATGATGGCTGCTATGGTGAGGAGTCCAACTATCGCGTGTCGTCTGTAATGGCGCATAAATGAAGCGGTTAGGAATCCTAGCTTCGCAAATAGCCAACACAATATCGGGATCTCAAATATAATTCCCATCGCGAAGTTCAACATCATCATGGTCGAGATATATGAGTCGAGCGAGATCATATTTTCGACATCGGGGCTCACTTGATACGACCCCAAGAATCTGAATGTCAGCGGGAAGATCAAAAAATAGCTGAGTGCCACACCTATCAAAAACATTATATATCCCCACACAACAACCCCTCCTGCATAACGACGTTCGTGGCTATGGAGCGCTGGAGATACAAACCTGAAAATTTCGAACAAAAGGTATGGAAAGACAACCAAGAACCCAACATAGATAGCCATGCGCACATGTATCATAAACTGTTGGGTGAGTTGGGTATTTATCAGCCTCACCGAGAAGTTATCGAGCGAAGTGTTCTGGGCCTCATTAAAGAGTGAGCTCACCTTCGCGAGGTATTGGTAGGTTATAAATTCGCCATTTTGGGGTGCGAGGATCACCGAGAAGAGTTGCTCCTTGAAGGTAAAGGCAACCATTCCCATAACGACAACCGCGACGATTATTCGGAGTATAACCCCCTTTAGTTCATCGAGATGTTCCCAAAATGTAGCATTGTTAGCCTCCATAAGGTTGCGGCTTACTCCTCTTTTTTAGACGGTTCCTCGATCTTTTCGACCTCGTTTTTAACCTCCTCTTTGGGTTTGTCATCCATTCCATTCATCCCATCCTTAAAACTCTTGACTCCTTGGCCCAGACCTTTCATCATCTCTGGAATCTTCTTGCCGCCAAAAAATAGTAGTATAATAAGTAGGAGGAAAAGGATCTCTTGCATCCCTAAACCTGCAATTAAAAGTGGTGTTATCATAGTTATTATAATAAATTTTGTTTCAACATCTCGACATAGTCATCTATGCGTCGCATCTCTTTGGGTATATCTATTCTTTGTGGGCAGTGTACCACGCATTTGCTACAGTTAATACAGTGGTTCGCCTGTCGGAGCTTTTCGACCGAGCGGTCATAACCCACCAAGAATGCGCGTCGCGCCTTCGCGTAGTTTTCGTCTTGAGAGCTTTGGGGATATTGCCCCTCGCACACACACTTGTTGTAGTGCACAAATGTCGATGGTATATCGACTCCATATGGGCATGGCATGCAGTATTGGCACGATGTGCACGACACCAACGGATACTCAACCATCTTTTGGGCTATATCCATCAACACCTCATCTTCGCTCGCGGAGATTGGCTCCAGAGGTGAATATGTCTTGAGGTTCTCTTGCAGGTGCTCCATGTATGTCATGCCGCTAAGGACCGACAACACCTTGGGGAACGATGCCGCATACCTAAATGCCCACGTCGCCAACGACTCTTCGGGGCGAAGGCTCTTGAGGGTATTGGCCAAATATTGAGGCAACTTAGCGAGTCGTCCACCCAACAGTGGCTCCATGATTATCACATCTATATCTCGTTTTTCGAGCTCCTCGTATAGGTAACGAGCGTCGGTATTACGTCCGCCCGTAGATGTCTCGTCGGCATAGTCCCAGTCGATGTAGTTCACCTGTATCTGGACAAAATCCCACTTGATCTCTTCGTGGCGCGAGAGCAGATAGTCGTAGACCTTGATGTCTCCATGGAACGAGAACCCGAGGTTGCGGATGCGTCCAGCCTCGCGCTCGGCGATCAAAAAGTCGAGGATTCCATTGTCGAGGTATCGCGCTTGGAATGTATCCCATCCGCCGCTACCCACCGTGTGGAGCAGGAGGTAGTCTATGTAGTCGACCTGAAGGTTTTTGAACGAGTTGTTGTACATCTCGATCGACGCTTCGCGACTCCAATATCTCTTGTTGGTGTTCGATAGCTTTGTAGCGACATAAAACTTATCGCGTGGGTGCCTGCTCAACGCCACACCTGTAGCCTTCTCCGACCACCCCTGCATGTATAGCGGCGCTGTGTCGAAGTAGTTCACCCCATGCTCTATAGCGTAGTCCACAAGCTCATTGGTGGTCTCTTGATCTATGATATTACCATCTGGGGCAGGTGTGTCTAGTTTGGGCCATCTCATACATCCATACCCAAGGAGCGAAATCTTCACCCCTTTGGTTGTCGATGTGCGAAACTCTAGCTTCCCTTTTGTGGGTTCACTGTTCGACTTGCTCTCTCCGATCTTTGCTCCATTCGCTCCGCAGCTAGCCAACGTCAACGACGCTGCACCTCCGCCCAAGAACTTTAGGAAATCTCTACGATCTATATTTTTTTTCATTTCTGACATAACTTCTCCTCCTATATATTTTTGTGCATAGTGTGACCCTCGACATAAATTGCACTAAATGGTCGCGATGGGCACAAATTCTCGCACGCTCCACAACCTATACACCTCTCTGTATCTACCGTGGGGACCATCTTGCCATCGACCTCGATCATCGAGATCGCAGCCGTTGGGCAGTGTGTGGCGCAGTGTCCGCAACTTATACCCTCGGTGACTATCAAGCAGTTCTTGGCTATCCACACCGCATGACCTATCTGGGTCGATGACTTCTCAGCGCGGTCGATCTTGCGTATAGCTCCTGCTGGACACACCTCCGAACACTTAGTACACTCGGGGCGGCAATATCCACGCTCGAACGACATCTCGGGCTGCATAAAATTAGTTAATCCAGTCGAAGGGCGTAAAACATGGTTCGGACAGACCGAAACACATAGTTGACACCCCGTGCAGTGTCGCGAAAAGTTGCGAATAGAGCCTGCTCCAGCAGGTACAATTCGACACTCGCGGTTGGGGATCTGCTTATCTTCGATCACGGCCAAACCGCCATCGACCAACTTCTCCTCTGCTTTTAGGGCCGAGGTAGCAAGTAGGGTAGCAGATATCGCCAACATATTGCGTTTGGAGCTATCAACCTCCTTTGTTTTCTTCTCTTTTTTGAATCTCGGAGCATAGGTGATTGCCCCTTTGGCGCAGCTATCAATGCAATCAAAACATGCCACGCAGCGGCTATAATCTATCTCGCGCGTCTCGGGGGTTATACAAGCCGATTTACATTCGCGCACACATTTTCTGCAACCATTACATTTATCGTGGTCGATTGTGATCTTTAGGATCGAGAATTTAGAGATGAAGCCCAAGACGGTACCTACGGGGCATATCGTGTTGCAATATGTTCGTCCTTTGCGCCACGCCAAAGCGGAGACAACAACAAAGGTTACGACAGAGACCACAAACACCCCAACCCCCATCACAATAATTTCGGTGGAGTAGAACGCGTAGCTATCCATTCTCTCGGCAATATCGGCCAACACATTATTCCCCAATTTATATATCGGAGCAACTAAGTTAGCGGCCATTCGCCCAAAGGCGCTGTATGGTTCAAGGAGTGCCATAATAGACCCCACACCTGCGGCTCCCGAGATCAAGAATATAGCCAACATGATGTATCTGAGTATAGACCTCGCAGGGGTGTATATGTACTTTCGCTTTTTGTTCGACATAGATGCCAACCTCGACACCACATCTTGGAAAACACCGAGCGGACATATCACCGAGCAATATAACCTGCCAAATAGTAGCGTTAGGAGCACTAAAATAACCACAACCACAACATTGACCGCCAACAATGCAGGGAGGAACTGAACCCTTGCAACCCATCCAAACCATTGGTGGATCGTCCCCGTGAAATCCGCAAAGAGCAGGGTAGCGACAACAATAAATATTGTTGCTAACGTAATCCTTAATTTTCTTAATTTATTCATATTTATATGGGTGTTAATCTCATATCAATCTTTCACCACAAAGATAGCAATTTTTTGCTATTAAAAAAACGAGAAAAATTATTTTATTACCTACAAGGCGCTATCTTTGCATTTGGTAAAAAGAATTTAATAATGAACTTTGCGTCGGTGATTATAAATTCTTACCTTCGCAAAATAAATATACGAAAAATGGAAAAGATAGCAAAAAAATTGACCGACCTGATCGGTAATACTCCTCTTTTGGAGCTCGAAAATTTTCAAGCAAACAATGGCGCTGCGGCCCATATCATAGCTAAGCTAGAGTACTTTAACCCTGCTGGAAGTGTTAAGGATCGTGTCGCTTTGTCGATGATCCGAGATGCCGAACAACGTGGCGCGCTCACCTCGTGTGGAACACTTATCGAACCCACGAGTGGTAACACCGGTGTGGGTCTAGCCCTTGTGGCGGCGGCTAATGGCTATAAATTGATTCTCACGATGCCCGAGACAATGAGTATCGAGCGTCGTCGACTGCTCGCTGCTTTGGGTGCCGAGATCGTCCTCACCCCCGGAGCTGAGGGTATGAAGGGGGCCATAGGTCGTGCCTACGAACTTCAAGGCCAAATCGAGGGGGCGGTGATCCTCAACCAATTTGGAAACCCTGCGAACCCCGATGTGCACTACCGCACGACAGCCGAAGAGATTTGGCGTGATACGGATGGACGTGTAGATATTTTGGTTGGAGGTGTCGGCACTGGCGGCACAATCAGCGGAAATGGCAAGCGCCTCAAGGAGCTCAACGCCAATTTGGAGGTGGTAGCTGTGGAGCCAGCATCCTCTCCTGTTCTTTCGGGCGGTGCGGCAGGACCACACAAACTCCAAGGCATAGGGGCTGGATTTGTCCCCACGATCTACAACGCAGAGGTTGTTGATCGAGTAATCACCGTAGCCAACGAAGATGCCTTCGCTATGTCGCGTGAGGTAGCTACCACCGAGGGTCTTTTGGTTGGAATATCGTCGGGAGCAGCTTTGTGGGCAGCGTTGCAAGTCGCTAAGGAGCCTCAAAACAGCGGCAAACGAATAGTTGTGATCTTGCCCGACAGCGGAGAGAGATACCTCTCAACGGAATTATATAATAATTAATACCACTTAAGGTTTGAATATTTTATACTAAAACCAACCTCGTCATTGCGGACTCCGATCCGCAATCCCTACCTCTGGTGGCAATGTTAATTTGAGATTGCGGATTGGAGTCCGCAATGACGTTTGGAATTAATTATTGAATAAAATATTTCAAACAAAGAGAAGCATTAATATTCAGTTTTAACAAAGGAATTTATTATTTTTTTGTAAGTTTGCCTCCAAACAAAAATTTGTAGACTATGTGTGAAGATTTAAGTGCAATAATAGAGAAAAATGCAGAGCTGCTCTCTAACCACAACAGAGACTATCTCAACAAACGAAGCTGTGCGCTCCCCACGGTGGAGATCATGAGCCAAATCGTCTCGTTGGTCTCGGAGACAATTTTCCCGGGATACTTGGGCGATAGCTCTATAGCAGGAGAGATGGTCAAACACCATATCGCCATAAACCTCGAAAAGATCCATGCGCTTTTGTGCGACCAAGTGGATCGTGTGTTGAAGTTCGACGATAACTGCACTGTGGAGCGAGATGCCAAAGCTATAGCGACCAAATTTGTGGAGTCGATCATCGACATTAAAGCCAAGCTTATCACCGATGTTGAGGCTATGTACAAAGCCGACCCTGCTGCTACAAGCATGGGTGAGGTGATCTTCTGTTACCCCTCGATCGTTGCGATGATACACCACCGTATTGCTCACCGCCTATACGAGTTGTGTGTGCCGATCATACCACGTATTATCTCGGAGATCGCCCACTCTAAAACAGGTATAGATATCCACCCTGCGGCGCAAATCGGACGTTACTTCGCCATCGACCACGGTACAGGTGTGGTTATCGGAGAGACATGTATAATTGGCGAAAATGTGGTTGTCTATCAGGGTGTGACCCTCGGAGCCAAAGGATTTAGGTACGACGAGAATGGAAATATAATCAATGTACCTCGCCACCCGATCATCGAGGATAATGTTAAGATCTACTCCAACTCTTCGATCTTGGGACGCATAACCATTGGTCACGATTCGGTGATTGGAGGAAATATGTGGATCGACAAAGATGTAGCTCCATTTTCGAAGATGATCCAAGCAAGGTAAATTTAATGGTTAATGATAAATGATAAATGGTGAATGATATGTTGGCAGTCACGCCTTTAATCATTCACCATTCACCATTTATCATTCACCATTTATCATTGACCATTAACCATTAACCATTGACCATTAAAACTATTAAATAGATAAGTTGATTTGCAGATCTTCGACCCTAGACAGTCGACACTCTATAACTGTGTTGCACCTCTCTCGTCGGTGGAAGAATCCACCTTTTTGGCACTCCTCAATACGCGCCGATATAACCCCTTCCTGCATCTTAGAAAACTCGAAATAGAGGATCGAGGTAGCCATTGCCGCTATGTCGGCAGGGTCGTGACACACAAGTAGCGATATGCTGCCCAACATCTCATGTGCTCGTTTGATACTTTCGCGAAGCGACTCCTTAAGCTCCCAATCAAGGGCTGAGAATGGTTCATCGAGAAGAAGCATTGTGGGTTCCGAAGCTATCGCACGTGCCAAAGCGACGCGCTGTTTCTGTCCGCCCGAGAGCTGGTGTGGCTTGCGCGAGCTGAGGGCCGAGATCCCAAAACATTCTAAAAGTTCCATCGCGTGCTCCCGATCCTTGGTGGGTTGGGCATAGATTATCTGCTCCATAACGCTCATATTGGGAAACAGAGCGAAATCTTGAAACATAAGCCCTGTGCGGCGAGTTGAGGCTGGGGCGAATATCTTTTTATCGGTATCGCACCACACCTCGCCATCGAACTCCACATAGCCTCGATGAGGCTTCACCAGCCCCGAAATTATGCGCAAAAGGGTTGTCTTACCGATTCCAGATGCTCCGCTAAGGCAGACGAGCTCTCCTGCTGGGATATTGATGTCGACCTCAAATATAGATCGGCCATGCGATGTGACCATCGGTTGTTTAGCACTAATTTTGAGCATATTCATTCCTCCTCCTATCTTTTCTATTGAATGTCTGTATAATCGTAAGCATTGTGAGTGACACGACAAATAGAATCAGTGAGTATCTATTTGCAGTATCGTATTGAAGTGCCTGGACCTCGTCGTAGATCGCTATCGAGGCCACACGAGTTTGGGATGGCATATTTCCTCCCACCATAATTATCACTCCAAACTCACCTATGGTGCGAGCAAAGGTTAGAGCCACGGCCGACACGATTGAGGGAATCATATTGGGGAGGAGTATGCGAAAGAAGATATTTATCTTCGATTTTCCGAGGGTCTGAGCCGCCATGCTAAGAGTTGGTGGGATCGCCATAAAACCATTCTGGAGGGGTTGAACCATAAACGGCAGCCCAAAGAGGACGCTCGCGAGGAGTATACCTTCGAATGTAAAGGCTAGCCCCGAGCCAAATATCCGTTGCCATGTCCCCCCAAAAAGCGAAGTGGGGCTATAGGCCATCAACAAATAAAATCCCAAAACGGTGGGTGGCAATACCATGGGCATCGAGATCAGAGCCTCGACAATTGCACGCCCCCAAAAGCGCTTGAAAGCGAGGGTGTATGCAATCGGAAGTGCAACGACAAAAAGTATAGCTGTGGTCGAGATCGCCAGTTTTCCTGTGAGCAGTAGAGTCTCTAAAAAGTCACCTTCCATAATAATTGGGTTTTAAATCAATGCGTAAATATAAATAGTAGCGTACCATTTAAAGTCCAATAAGTGTGCCAATAAGGTATGGCCATGCGCACGACACATCTATCACACTGATAATCAACCCCATGAAGCGTGTTGTTTTTTACTTTTATCTTTTGCCACATAAAAAACCCTACAAAAATGTAGGATTAATTACAGATATGTAACTTTACAGCCACTAAAAACAACTCTTAATAAATGCTCTCACGATCTTTTTCGAGCTCTCTGTGTAGTGAAAATTGAGCTCGGGGTGCCACTGAACAGCGTGGATAAATCTCCGCGAGGGCATATAGATCGCCTCGATCAGCCCATCCTCCGAAAGTGCCGTGGCCTCCAAAGTGGGGGCTAACTCCTTGATAGCTTGGTGGTGGTAACTATTGACCCCCAACCTCTCCTCACCCACGATTTGGTGCAGAGGGTTCCCCTTCATAATCGTTACCGTGTGTTGAACCTTGTCGTATGGTGGGGTCATTTGGTGGTTGACACCGCTAGGGTGGATATATTGAGTTGGTAAATCCTGATAAAGAGTACCTCCGCAGAGTGAATTGATGAGCTGGATACCGCGACAGATCCCCAACACAGCCATGTCCCTCTCAACAGCAAATTCAAATATCATACTCTCCATGCGATCTCGCTCTGGGTTGGGCGTGCCGCACTTTCCGTCCATAGGTTCACCATAGAGCGCAGGATCGACATCGTGGCCACCCGTGAACAGAAACCCATCGCACATTTCGCACACCTGCTGGATATCCTCTTCGCCGCCCCCGAGAGGTAAAATTATTGGTATACCTCCCGATTGTTGGACCACATCCATATAGCCCGGCAACATCCAAATGCTATTCTTTGTGTCGTCCCACAGCGGAATAACCCCAATTATCGGTTTTTGCTTCTTCTCCATACTCCTCCAAAATTTATATGTGATAGGGCAAAAGTATAAATTATTGTCGGGACAAAATAATTTTGCGGCCAAAATCGTTATATAAGTAGTGTAAAACAATTATTGCCATATTTTTAAAAGCACTCTTGGAGCGATATTTTTTACTACTAAATTTCAGTATAGAACCACTATATTTTCAATTCAACAGCAAAAAATCTCATCTCCAATAGTACTCTTAAAAACACACCAATAATTATTTTACCCTACTTAAACCGATGTTTTATGAAGTAAAGTAATATCTTTTTGACCTAAATAGATTAAAAAAAACTCAATAATATGGTAGAATTAATAAATTGTAATTATCTTTGATCTACGCTTTTTTTGAGCGCTAAAAAAATAAAACTATTATAAAACTTAAAACAATAAATTTAAAGCAATTTATCTATGAAAAAGTTTAAATTATCTTTTGCCGCATTTGCTTTTTTTGCGGTCTCATGTAGTGGTGGATCTCCTCGCATTGTAACAGATGTCGAAGCCAACGATTTGAGAGGTTCCGTGAAGAGTGTCGTCGAGAATGGTGGCTTGCTGGTGACTACATACAACGAAGATGGATGGATCCAAGAGCGCCAAAAGAGATCATACGCAAGTCCAGACCTGTACCCCGAAGTCAAATACACCTATGCAGAGGATAACTCAACAATTATTAGTCGAGTAGATTACACCTACAACCAATTTAAATCGTACGCAGATACTACCGCGTGCAATATCACTGCCCAGCAGAGGATGTTGGACAAAGAGGAAGAGGGGGTTGAGTACCTATATAATAATGCAGGATATTTGGCTAAATCGGTGAAATATGTGCGCAAGGAGAATGGAGATCACCGAAAGGTTGTTGAGGAGTTTAGATACAACACAAAGGGGCGTGTTCTTAAACATACAACTACTGTATACCACAGATCGGGTACCGATGGAGACGATACAGACCTATCGAAGTTGAAGTACGTCAAGAGTACAGCAAGCGCATTGTCTTATACATATAACCCTCAAGGTGACCCCTCGGAGGTGGTTTTGACCGATGCCGTAGGAAATATGATTAATACCCAAAACTACCTCTATGAGTACGACTCTAACAATAACTGGACTGTTAAATGGGGCGGCCTCATGCGTAGTAAGTCAATCAAACGAGAGATAATCTATTATTAAGATTCTTTTTAAGAGGCCTTCGGTCAGAGGCTAGACTTCCTCACTACAGCAAGCTGTGCGCCCGCTGTCGTGAGGAAGTCTAGCCTCTGACCTAGGCCTAGGTATAAAACCGAAACCTAGTTCTTTTCGCTACGGTTGCTCGACTCCGACACTATGCGATCTCTGATACGGCGCTCGGTGTTATACATCTTCAAGATCTGGTCGGGGGTGAGGATCTTCTTGAATTTATAGTAGTACTCTTTCTTGAGCGCTGTGGTCTTTTCGGCCTGCGTGAACGACTCCAAGATCTGAGACTCTATCTCTGCATTGGTTGGTTTTGCGGGTTGCTCACCTTTGGCAGGGCGTTTCTGCGGCTCAGGTTGCAGATCTTTCATCTTTTGAGTATACTCTTTATATAGAGCCTCGAACTGAGAGGCCTTCTTCTCCTCCAACCTCAACTGTTTGGTGAGGAGTTGTATCTGAAACTCCGTAAATCCGCCATCGCCCACTTCGCGACGTGGGGGTTGTTGTGGGTGTTGCTGCTGTTGAGGTTGCGCAAATAGGTTGCCACTCGACACCACAACGATCAGTGCTGTGAGTATTACTATTAACTTTTTCATATTATTCATTCTCTGGAAGTGTTAAATAAAAATCATCTTGCGAAGAGGTGTTATCCAATAGATATGCCAAATCATCGTCGCTCAGGCTATTGAAATATGAGTCTAAGCTAGCATCTAGGTTGTCGCTTATGAGGTAGCTCATATCCTCAGCAGAGGAGCTGTAGTCCATCCTGTCAAAGACAAAAAGTCCTATGAGCAACGACGCAGCAGCTGTGACAAGGGGTACGAAAAGCCTCATCGTTGTAGCTAGTGTAAACTTTTTTGTTGTGGGTTGTGGAACGCTTTTCTCTCTCTCTACTCTCTCCAACACATCACTCTTGAAATTCTCGAAGAACTTCTCCGAAGGGGCCTCGTAAGGCATCTTCTTTCCAATCTTTTCCAAATCAAAATTTCTCATAACTCAACCTCCATATTATTTTGTACATACTCTTTTATCTTTCCACTCGCGTAGTGGTAATTTGTCTTTAGCGTCGAGACGCTGCTGTCGGTGATCTTTGCTATCTGCTCGTAACTCAGTTCGTCGAAGTAGCGCAGGTTAAAAACGACTCGTTGCTTCTCGGGGAGCGAGAGGATAGCCTTTTGCAAAGTGGCCTCTGCCGATTTGAAATCTATGTTACTCTCCGACTCAAAGATATTTATTAGTTTACTATTATCGTCGTATGAGTGCATCTCGAGCCGCTGTTTTTTGCAGTGCCTAATAGCCTCATTGGTTGCGATCCTATATATCCATGTCTTGAGCGATGACTCTCGTTTGAAACTCCCAATGCTCCTATATACATTAATGAAGCACTCCTGCATCACATCCTCCGCGTCCTCGTGCTTGACAACCAAACGCCGAATGTGCCAATATATAGGCTTGCTGAGGAGATCCATCAACCTCACGAAACCCTCTTGGCGACTATCTTCATTGTCGAGCAGCTTCAATATCTCCTTCTCTTTATCTGTTGTCATATCTAATGTTTAATCTTGCTTTCACCTATATAGAGACTCTTTTTGGCCAAAAGTTAAATCTGAGATGAATAAAAATATTTTTTGCATTTTTTTTCTGTTTCGATTTAACCTTTATCGCTTTTTGTGCTCTAAACAATTGAACTCGCTTAGGAAGGGGGGTTGGATAATACGATCTATACGGTCGCAAAATAATAATTATTAACTTACTAAACAATAAAGTCATGAAAAATTTAAAGATTAGATCAGTTTCAGTAGCACTATTTTTCTCAATGTTTGTATTGGGAGCAAACGCACAACCTCAAGGTGGCAAGCCACAGCAGGGTCAAGGACAACGTCCACAACGTGAGCAGAAATCACCAGAGAAGATCGCCGAGATCTTGACAGATAAAATGGACCAAGAGTTGGAGCTTACAGATGCTCAAGAGAAGAAGATCTTGGCAATCAACTTGAAGGCTGCTCAGGAGGCTGAGTCAAAGAGAGAGGCAATGGCTAAGGAGCGTAAAGAGGGTGACAAAAAAGAAAAAGCTGAGCGCCCATCACGCGAGGAGATGGAGTCTAAGATGAAGGAGGCTAAAGAGGCTAAGGATGCACTCCAAAAGTCAATCATGCAGATCCTTACCGACGACCAAAAGATCGGTTATGCTAAGATGTTGAGCAAGATGGATCAGAAAAAAGGTGGTCCACGTGGTGGACAACGTGGCGGACAGATGGAGCGCGGTCGCGGACCACAACAAGGAAAGCCTCAAGGTGACCAAATGCAAAAGGGAAAACCACAACAAGGTGGAGAGAAAGGTCAAAAGCCAGAGGGCGCAGAGGGCGAGTCTCAAAGACCTCAACGTCCACAAAGACCTCAGCCACAACAAGCTGAGTAAGTGACTCGACGCGATCCCAATGGGTCGAAGAAAGGAACTTTTTACAATGCCTTTTATTAGGGTTTAGATTTATATATTTTAAGTGGGCACCCCCTCGGTCATTTATGACTGAGGGGGTATTTTGTAGTAACCCTATGTTGAGTTATGAGTTATGCGAATTAAGGTTTGAGAATTCAAACCTTGATTCGCTCCTCTTAAGGGAGCAAAACCTTGGTTTTGCGACTAAGTCCCCTCCATCGGGGAGGGGATTTAGGGGAGGGGTAAAGTATAATAAATGTAAAAAAGCCGAAATAAAGTCCAAACCTTAATTCGCATGAGTGATGAATGATGAATGAAGCATCATCCGAAAGAGACAATCTTCGCATGCTGCCACACGGCTAGGCCGTCACGATCCCCCATCGGGGGATAATATAAAAATTAGCACCTCAAACTGAAAGTTTACTTTCGAAAGTTTGAGGTGCTAATTTTATATTAAATGTTCACCAAAGGCGAATTGTCGTGTCGGCCTAAGACGCAAGGAGGACAAATCACAGCTTGCTGTGCGGCCGCCCGCTGCTAGGGCAGTCCAGCCTCTGACCGAAAGAATCAGCCTCTGACCACAGTGTTAAGAGATCTACAGTTCCAAGTCGCCGCCGAATACCTCGTGCCAAGCTAGTCCAGCCTCGCCTAGGCGCTCCATGAATGGGTCGGGGTTAAACTCTTCGACGTTATATACGCCTGCGCCTTTCCATATCCCTTTGGCAAACATCTCGGCCCCCAAAGCTGCTGGGACTCCTGTAGTGTAGCTCACTGCTTGGGTGCCTGTCTCGGCAAATGCCGCTTCGTGGTCGCAATTGTTGTAGATGTAGTATGTCAACTCCTTGCCATCCTTCGTACCCTTGATTCGACAACCGATAGATGTCTCGCCATGGTAGTTTTCGCCCAATGACTTAGGGTCTGGGAGGACAGCCTTAAGGAACTGGATAGGGACGATCTCCACACCATTATAGATAATTGGGTCGATGCGTGCCATGCCAATATTCTGAATCACACGCAGGTGGGTGAGATACTCTTGGCCAAATGTCATCCAGAACCTAGCGCGTTTGAGCGTAGGGAAGTTCTTGACCAATGACTCCAACTCCTCGTGATAGATCAAGTAAGACTCACGCTCGCCGATATTGGGGTAGTTCAAAGGTTTGTGAATCTGGTGTGGCTCGGTTACGACCCACTCTCCATTCTCGAAATATTTACCCTCTTGGGTCACCTCGCGGATATTGATTTCGGGGTTGAAGTTTGTCGCAAATGCCATGCCGTGGTTTCCAGCGTTACAATCCACGATGTCGAGGTAGTGGATCTCATCGAAGTGGTGCTTAGCGGCATATGCCGTGAAAATAGATGTCACACCGGGATCGAATCCACAACCGAGGATTGCGGTGAGCCCCTTCTCCTTGAACTTATCTTGGTATGCCCACTGCCATGAATATTCGAAGTGAGCCTCATCTTTGGGCTCGTAGTTTGCCGTGTCGAGGTAGTTGCATCCGCACTCCAAGCAAGCATCCATGATCGTAAGGTCTTGGTAGGGAAGAGCGACGTTAATCACGATGTCGGGTTGAAAAGCTCTAAATAGCTCACACAGCTCGGGCACATTGTCGGCATCGACCTGTGCGGTTTTGACTCTATCACCACCGATTGCTTGGGCTATAACGTCGCACTTAGACTTGGTGCGACTAGCCAACATAACGTCGGTGAATATAGGGTTTGCAGCTACTTTGTGCGCTACAACGGTGCCGACACCTCCAGCACCAATAATCAAGGCTTTACACATGTTTATGGGTCTTGTTAAATTTTACCTAATTTTCTGGGTGCAAAGATATAAAAATTCTTAGAATTTTAAACTACAAACGCGAGTTTTAGAGAGACCTTAATATGGTGTGTGAGGTGGCTGAGGTGTAATATTTTTGGCCTATACGTTTGTAAATCAAAAAAAAATATGTAAGTTTGTGCATATTTTGACTGTGGGTAATGCCCTTGATGTCATTTTTTTAGTTCGTCGACAGACGATAATTTTTATATACACCAACATGGAAATCAAAGGTCTAAGAAACCGTGTGACGATCGGTTTTATAAGTATTGCCGTTTTGTTGTTTCTTTCGGGTATGCTCTCATTCTTTGAGCTTAACACGCTCAGCGACGACACCGATGTGATATTGCGTACCAATAAACGTAACATGCAGCTCTCTCGAAATATGCTCTACTCATTGCAGTCTCAAAACTATGCTTTTGTGCGAATTGTGGCATTTGACGATCGGTCGCTGGATAGTGTCTGCTTGGCTAGTGTAGCTTCGTTGGAGCAGACCGTCAAAGAGGCTAAGAGCGAAGCTCAAATGTTGCCACTCTTGGATTCTATATCTCTGTCGATCAAGCAGCTACGAGGGGTTACTGAGCGACTATTGGCCGCAACGCCTCCCCCTGTGGATTCTGCGCTGATGTCGCAGAGGGCGCAGGATTCGATCAGGATGCAGAACAATGGAGTGCTATATGTAGAGTACCAACCCATTTACAACTCAATCCTAAATTCGGTAGATAGATATCTCAACCAGACACAAGATATATTGGCTCCGGGGGCTGAACGCCTCCACAATAACGCCTATAGAGCTGTTACGCCTGTCTTTATTTCGTTGGTGGTGATGATCGCTATTGTCTTGATGTTGTACTACTTTATGATGCTCTATTGTGTGAACCCGATTGTGTCGATGAATAAATCGTTGCAGGATTTCTTGTCGTTCAAGATCCCATTTGCCCCCAAAGGTGAGTGTCGCGACGAGATGTTGGGGCTAAAGGAGAAGATTGAAACATTGATAAAACTCTCGAAGAAGAGTCAGTAAAATTATATTTTGGGTAAAAAACTTCTATAAGCGATGAGACTGAGCGTGGTATTTAGATATATAGGTGTGGTGATGCTTTTTTTGGCTCTCGCCATGGCTCTCTCTGCGATTGTTGCATATGTCAGCTATCGCGATACTTCGTTCTATCCACTCTTGTTGTCCTCGCTGTTGACCGCTCTGTTGGGTGCCTTTCCGCTGATATTTGTGGGAAGCACGACGCAGATATCATCCAAGGAGGGGTATAGTATTGTTGTGGGGTCGTGGCTGTTGGCATGCGTCGTTACGATGTTTCCCTACCTGATCTGGGGAGGCGAGTTTACGTTGGTCAACGCATGGTTCGAATCGGTGTCGGGGTTGACAACCACGGGAGCTTCGATCCTCCAAAACATTGAGGCTCTGCCGCGTGGTCTGCTCTTTTGGCGAATGGCCTCGACGTGGATCGGAGGTATGGGTGTTATTATGTTTGCCCTTGTGATCCTGCCATCCATCGGACGAAGCAAAATGATGTTGTCCAATGTGGAGCTTTCGCAGATGGCCAAGGATAACTACAAATATCGCACGCAGATAATCGTCCAGATAATCTTGGTTGTATATGTAGGTCTCACGGTGGTCACCATGTTGTCGCTCAAAGCGGCGGGAATGAACTGGTTCGATTCGGTGGCACACGCTATGTCGACAATCGCGACGAGTGGATTTGGAACCAAAAATACAAGTATAGCCCACTTCAACTCCCCTGCGATAGAGTGGATCTTGACTGTGGCTATGTTGCTGGCTGGTACCCACTTCGGTTTGATCTATGCCACACTCACTGGCAAGCAGAACAATATGTTCCGCTCGGAGGTGATGAGGGTATATGTGGGGCTGATTGTGTTGTGTGGAGTTGTGATCTCGCTCAATCTATTTGTGGGAGGGGGATATAGCTCATATTGGGAGGCTCTGCGAACGGCCCTTTTCCAATTTGTATCGTTCTTTACCACCACGGGATTTGCCACGGCTGACTCCAACGCATGGAGCTCGTTTGCGATTGTGATCTTGATTTTCGCCTCCATTTCGTGTGCCTGTGCAGGCTCCACAACGGGAGGCGTGAAGGTGAACCGCGTTTTGGTGGCGGCCAAAATGTTTAAAAACCAGATCCAACAGCAACAACACCCCAACGCAATATTTAGACTCCGAATAGATGGTGTGACTCAAGATCGGGATGTGCTGCATGCTGTGGCGACATTTATTGTTCTCTACCTCTCGTTGGTGTTCGTTGGGGCGCTGATCGGAACCACCTTTGGGCTCGATATTATGACCTCCTTCACCTCCTCTATCGCTTGCCTCGGCAACGTGGGTCCCGGATTTGGTGAGGTTGGGTCGATGGATAACTACGCTTTGATCCCATCGGCATATAAATGTGTCCTCACGTTTTGGATGTTGCTTGGCCGTTTGGAGATATTTGGACTTATACAACTATTCTTAATAAAGTGGTGGCGATGATGAAAAGTAGAGAA
Source organism: Rikenellaceae bacterium (assembly GCA_047173955.1). Taxonomy (GTDB): domain Bacteria; phylum Bacteroidota; class Bacteroidia; order Bacteroidales; family Rikenellaceae; genus Alistipes. The sequence goes on along the minus strand of JBCQUO010000028.1, from coordinate 1,861 downwards.
TATATAGCCCTCATGGTGCTCCTGCTCTTCTGTTTCGTTGGTGCGTATGGTCAACAGAGAGGTAGAGTAGCGGAGCTGGATAGTGATACGACATATATGAAGTTGGTTGCCCGAAATGGAGCCCTTGCGGCAAAGGATGACTCGCTGAGTGTGGTGTTGAGCCACAACCGTCAACTATATCGCGGAGGTGGGGCAGATGTAGAAATATACCGCAGTCGCGTCGTTGAATTGGAACAGACGCTCTTTGATCTGAGGGCAGACAAGAGTGTGGTGATGTCGCAAATCAGCCAGATAGAGCAGAGGTGGGAGCTAGATCATATAGAGCTAACCCCACATGTACTAACTCTACAGGTGGATGAGAAATCTTTTGCCTCTGAACCGACAGTTCAGGTGGTGAGCAGTGACCCTGCGCGGAGTATCTCGCAAAGTAGATTTGTGAAGGCAAATTTACCCACTTCGGAGTATAAAAAATTGGAGGAGGCGGAGTCCAAGGAGTACAATGTAGCCACCGCCGTGAAGGATTATGTGGCCAATTACGAGGCGCTAGCACTCCTAAAGGAGGAGTATGGTCAGAGTGCATCGCATGAGGTAGCCGACGAAATATTGCGCAAACACGCAGCGTTGGATTCGGTGAACCGTGTGGCTGCAAGTGTGATAGAGAGCAAGTGGTCGCAGATCGTAGACTCCAAGGCCCTCGCTTATGGAGTGTTGGTTGAGCTGAATGGAAATGAAGATCTGTTCGAAAGGGAGGATCAACTAAAGATCCGTGCTGTGCAGATAGTAGATAGCCTTAGCCCCTCTACGGAGTGTGAGGTTTTGCTGTGCTACTATGCACAAAAACTGTCGCAGGTGGAGTACGAGATCGCGGTAGCCGAGGAGTTGAACCTCTCGCGTGCTGTGGGGGCGTTGAGTGGGGTTAGGGACTCTATGCGTCTGTCGGGCTTCAATTTCCCCCCTACCTCTATACAGAGGGCGAGCTTAATCCAATACGAAACAATTGAATTTCCGGGCAAAACGGTCTACTCATCGAGCAAACCTATCCCCTCGACAAAGATCTATAAGGAGGGGGTTATATATAGGTTGTTGCTAGGTACCTACAATTCGAAGCAGTTGCCAACGATTTTTAGAGGGGCTTATCCCCTTTCGGTCCAAAAGACCAAGGCTGGAACCTATGCCTATTATTCGGGTGGGTACCAGACATTCAGCGAGGCGGAGGCGACGCGCAAAATGTTGCTCAAGCATGGATTCAGACGACCCGAAGTTGTTGAGTGGCGCGATGGTAAGGAGACTAACTTGACGCGTAATCCGCGCGCGGAGAGTTCAAAATATAGAGTTGAAATCAAGGGCGTGGGTGAACTTTCGCAGGCGGTCAAAGATGTTATTGCGGCTCACTGTGCCGATAAAGAGCTATTGAAGGTCTCGGCCCAAAGTTTCATAATAAGAGTTTTCGACGATCAGGAGTCCGCTGTGGTTATTCGCGACAACCTCCAAACCGCCGATAAAACACTTATTGTCTCGGTGGTAGCGGTCGACTAGGGCTGTTTTATAAAAGAAACCACATCGTTGATTGAGCGTCTCTGTTTGGGGGTGATCTCGGGCTGGTTCTTATCTCTGCCCGAACGATGTCCCACAGCTACTGCCACCTTGGCACTATAGGGGCCACTCTCCAAAATCGTGTCGTAAACCTCGGTGTCTATCCCCTCCATGGGCGTTGCATCCAACTCCATTGTGGCGCAAGCGCTCAGAAGTACACCTATAGATATGTAGTCGACCCTTATATATAAATTACCATCTTGATTTATAATGAATTACGACTGGTTTAGGTTTGGAAATATCTGCAAGTTTTTGTATCTTTATGGTG
>JBCQUO010000027.1:0-30625 GCA_047173955.1 Rikenellaceae bacterium | reverse complement strand
GGAGCCTCCCCTCCAGCCCCTGCTTGGTGTATAGCTCCTTGAAGAGCTTGCCCGTGAGGATGATCGAGATATATTGGTCGGCAGTGGTTAGGTTAAAGAAGATACCCCCAAAGAGCGTCGACCCCACAACCGATGTTGTGCGCCTTACGTACTTCAAAAAGAGGGTGGTCAACCGCTCCAACATCCCACTTCCAGTCATCACACCGCCAAAACACATAGCACAAATTATCAACCAAATGGTTGTCAACATACCCTCCATACCGCGCGTCGAGATCAGGTCGTTGACCTCTGCCGAAGGGGTTATGATCGAGGTTGAGCCATAACACCCCATAAGCACCGCTTTGAGTTTGGTGGTGGCATCGAGCGAGGGGATGTCGCACCCCACAACCTGAGACATGATCTCGGGCTGCCAGATAGCCATAGCCACCGCAGCCATAAGTGCCGAGGCAAAGAGCGTAACCATCGCAGGGAGCTTCTTGGCAATCAAGACTCCCGTGATGATGGGTATAATCATCAAATAGGGCGATATATGGAACGTCTGCTCCAGAGTCTCGCTATATGACTCTATATGTATAGCCTCCGCTTCGCCACCCATAAATCCCACAACACCAAAGACCACAAGGGCCACAAAGAACGAAGGAAAGGTGGTTATGGTCATATATTTGATATGCTCGAAGATCGGCACCCCAACAGTGGTAGAAGCCATAACGGTGGTATCGGACAACACCGATAGTTTGTCGCCAAAGTATGCCCCCGAGATGATAGCTCCTGCGATCCACCCCTCCGAGAAGCCTTGGGCTGTACCGATACCCATAAGGGCTATTCCGATGGTGGCGATTGTGGTCCACGAGCTACCCGTGATAACGGAGACCACAGCGCACACAACGCTCGATGTGATCAGAAAGATCTCGGGGTTGAGTATCTGTAGGCCATAATAGATCATCGAGGGGACAACGCCGCTCAACATCCAACTACCCGACAGGGCTCCGATGAGTAGAAGAATAATGATCGCCGAACTAGAGGCTCTAATGTTGTCAATCATAGCCTCCTCCAACACCTCCCACTTCTGCCCATAGACAAACATCGAGATAGCCACACACACCGATGTGGCCGTAAGCAAGGCGATTTGGTTGGCACCACCGATTGCATCACTACCAAAGATTTTGAGCACCACATATAGCAGGGCCGTCAACACCACAAGAGGGGTGAGGGCCGCGATAAGTGATGGCGTAGTGCCTCTTCTACTTTTTAGATTTAACATAAATTTTCGCATTGGTAACTTAATCCACCATCATCTTTTCGTAGTGGTAGCCCAAGATCTTCAGAGCTATCGCAACACCCAGCTTATAAAAGACCTTGGTTGTGCGCGCAAAGATATGAAAAGCCATCACACTCTGCGCCTCGATATTCTCCTTGCGGATCATCCCTTGGGCCGTTTGCGCAGCTCGACGCATCATATCCTCCAACTTTTGAGCCTCCTCACTCTCTAGCGTGTAGCCCAACAGCCCCTCCATCACATATTCATCCATCTCGTCGAAACCGCGCGGCTGAGAGATGAGCGTATAGAAATCATCTTTGTCGACGTATTGGTCCCAACAAGTATCCCACAAAACAGCCGCTCCCACACCCAAGTAACCTGCCCAAGCGATAGCCACCGAGGGGTACTGAGCGATTTGAGGCACCGCAGCTGACATATATTCTGGGGCTGACGTGTGCCACTTCTCCTCCAACTCCTCAACCTCCAAAAGCTGCCCACCCAAAAAACCGCACTCGGTGGATTGGCGCAAAAGGGCCTCCATTAGTTTATCTTCGTATTGTGCCAAATATTGGCTTTGATCTTGATCCATCTTCACTCTTTTTAAATTGAATAATCTCTTGCTCCAAAAATCTTGGACCCCACTCGCACCGATGTCGAACCGCACTCCACAGCCAACTCATAGTCATCCGACATGCCCATCGAAAGGGTGTCAAACTCGGGGCCAAAGAACACCGATAGTTCCTCTTTACATAGACGAAGTTGCTCGAAATCGCGACGCACAACCGACTCATCATAGGTGTTCGAGGCGATCCCCATAACCCCACGGAGCCTAATGTGTGGCATCTGGTCAAACACCCCACTCTCTACCGCACTCTTTAACTCCTCGTAGTTCCACCCCGTTTTGCTCTCCTCTTGGGCCACATGGACCTCCAACAAGCAGTCGACGATCTTGTCGCACTTAGCCGCCTCACGCTCAATAGCTTCGGCCAAACGCAACGAATCCAACGACTCTATGAGCGTCACATAGGGGACAACCATTTTGACTTTATTGGTCTGTAGGTGGCCAATCATATGCCACTCTATATCTCGCGGCAACACCTCCCATTTGGCCTTGAGCTCTTGGGGGCGACTCTCTCCAAATTTGCGTTGACCAACGGCGTAGGCAGCCGAAACAGCCTCCGCAGGGTGTGTTTTGGATACTGCAACAAGCTCGACACCCGATGGCAACGACTCTCTAATACTCTCTATTTGTGACTTTACAGACATATATGCGAATTAAGATTAAAAAAAATCGTTTCTTTACTTTTTATTATACTTTACCCCACCCCTTTGGTCCCCTCCCAAGGGTGGGGAAGAAAGTCGCAAAACCAAGGTTTTGCTCCCTTAAGTGGTGTGAATCAAGGTTTGAAGGTTCAAACCTTGATTCACATACATTCATATACCTTTCGTTTATTTCGGATGTAAAAATAGTTATTTTTTCGCAAATATCCGCCTTTAATCCATACTATTCGCCAAATCCCTATATTTTCTATATACGTAGTAAATATCTCACACCCATGATTATTAGGCGGTTCACCCCCAAATGTGGAATTTTAATATGTTAAAAAAACACGACTTATGCAAAAAAAACGACGAATAATGAGCTAAAACCACAATTTTTAATTAAATTTGCCGATGCTTGAAACTAAAAATTTAAAAGATGGCAAAGATCAAAGGTGCTCTCCAAATAGATAAAGAGAGATGCAAAGGTTGTGGCGTATGCGTCACAGCGTGCCCCCTGCAAGTGCTCTCACTCTCGGGAGAGGTGAATAGCAAGGGATATCAATTTGCAGTAATGGCAAAGGCTGACCAATGTACAGGGTGTACATCGTGCGCAATAATTTGCCCCGACAACTGCATCACTGTATATCGTCAAAAGGTAGAATAAATCATGCAAATCAAGGCTTGAGAATTCAAACCTTGATTCGCACCACTTTAGGGAGCAAAACCTTGGTTTTGCGACTAAGTCCCCACCCTTGGGAGGGGACCAAAGGGGTGGGATAACGTATAATAAATATAAAAAAGCGAAAAATGTTTATAGCTTAATTCGCATAAATTATGGAAGAGATAAAGCTAATGAAAGGTAACGAGGTGATTGCACATGCAGCTATTAGGTATGGTTGCGACGCATACTTCGGATACCCAATCACACCCCAATCGGAGGTGATGGAGACCCTCATGGAGCAAAAACCGTGGGAGACCACAGGCATGGTTGTGCTGCAATCCGAGTCAGAGATCGCATCTATCAATATGGTGTATGGCGCTGCCGCAACTGGCAAACGCATAATCACATCGTCGTCGGGCCCCGGAATCAGCCTTATGGGCGAGGGAATGAGCTACTTGGCAGGTGCCGAGCTACCTTGCCTAATCGTTAACTGCCAACGTGGAGGACCGGGATTAGGAACTATACAACCCTCTCAGAGCGACTATTTCCAAGCCTGCAAGGGTGGAGCGCATGGTGATTTCCACCTTATAGTCTTTGCCCCCAACTCGGTCCAAGAGATGCACGACCATGTGTACGATGCGTTAGACATGGCATTTAAGTATCGCAACCCTGCGATGATCTTGGCCGATGGAATCATTGGTCAGATGATGGAGAAGGTGGTCCTTTCGCCCCAACGCCCTCGCAGAACCAACGAGGAGGTAGCCGCGGAGCAACCTTGGGCCGCTAATGGCAATTTAGGCAAACGCCCTTCGACCGTCGTTACATCGCTCGCCCTCGAAGCCCCCGACATGGAGAGGGTCAACAAACGATTGATCGCTAAATACGAAGCTATGCAGTGCGAGGCTAAGTGGGAGGAGATCGAGTGCGACGACGCGGAGTATGTGATCGTTGCGTTTGGATCCTCAGCGCGCATATGTGCATCGACAGTCGAGATCGCTCGCGAAGAGGGGTACAAGATAGGACTCATTCGCCCTATCACACTATATCCATACCCATATGAGGCGGTGGCTAAATTGGCCCAACGAGGCGTTAAGGGATTCCTTTCGGCGGAGCTCAACGCTGGTCAGATGATCGAAGACGTGAGACTCGCGGTTGGTAATGCAGCACCTGTTGTGCACTATGGTCGTCAAGGTGGTATGATATTTAGCCCCGACGAAGTGTGGGAGGCTCTTAAAAGTAAATTGATAAATAAACAGTAAGGATATGGCAGAGGTTGAAATTAAGAGTGAGAATTTGGTCTACAAAACACCAAAACTCATAATCGACAGAGTTATGCACTACTGCCCGGGCTGTAGCCATGGCACGGTACACAAAATAATCGCTGAAGTTATTGACGAGATGAGGGCCGCAGGCAAAGCCATCGGTGTGTCGCCCGTGGGGTGTTCGGTATTCGCATACCACTACATCGACACGGATTGGATCCAAGCAGCTCACGGACGCGCTTGCGCAGTGGCCACAGGAGCGAGACGCGTACACCCCGACCGTTTGGTATTTACCTACCAAGGCGATGGCGACCTAGCCGCTATCGGTACGGGCGAGACGATCCACGCAGCAGCCCGAGGCGAGAGCATCGCGGTTATATATATAAATAATGCGATATATGGAATGACTGGAGGTCAGATGGCCCCCACAACTCTACTTGGCATGAAAACAGCCACTACGCCCGAGGGACGTAAGGCGGAGCTCAATGGTTACCCATTCAAGATTGCTGATATGATCTCTCAGCTCGATGGCGCAACATTCATCTCGAGACAGAGCGTCCACACAGCAGCCAACGTGCGCAAATGCAAAAAGGCGATACGCACAGCTTTCGAGAATGCAATGTCGGGAGGTGGATTCTCGATGGTCGAGGTTGTCGGCACATGTAGCAGCGGCTGGAAGATGACCCCAGTGAAGGCAAACGAGTGGTTGGGAGAGAATATGTTGCCATACTACCCTCTCGGAGATATCAAACACTCTACACTTAAATAACACGGAGATATGAAAGAGAGACTTATTATAGCAGGCTTCGGAGGACAAGGAGTCCTCTCGATGGGTAAAATACTCGCATACTCGGGTGTTATGCAGGGGTTCGAGGTGACATGGATGCCATCGTACGGACCCGAGATGCGTGGCGGTACAGCCAATGTTACGGTGATCCTGTCCGACAGACAGATCTCGTCGCCCGTATCGCACGAGTACGACACAGCGATCATCCTCAACCAACAGTCAATGACCAAATTTGAGCCGATGGTTCGCCCCGGTGGAATTTTGATCTACGACACCAATGGTATCACTCAACACCCCACGCGTACGGATATAACAATATATACTATTGATGCCACTTCGGAGTGCGCTAAAATGGGAAATGCCAAACTCTTTAACACGTTGATCCTTGGTGGCTACCTCGCGGTGCAACCTGTCGTAGAGCTTAAAAACGTTATGGAGGGGCTCAAAAAATCCCTTCCCGAGAGAGCTTGGAAGCTACTCCCGCTCAACGAGCAAGCTATACGCCACGGCGCAACTGTGATTGTCAAGAGATAGATCATAGGGGAGGGAACAACCTCTCGATATATACGATTTGTACGAGTGCCGCACGAGCACTTTACAGCAGAAGCAAACCGCCTCTTCCATACTGTTTGGGAGAGGCGGTTTATTTATGATCTCTCATGTTACGATCCCATCATTTCACCGTATAAGTCTCACACGTATCATCATCATACAAGAGCACAACCCTCTTTAGGCGAGGTTTCAAAAGATCAATTTTTGAACCAAGGGACTCAGCGCGCGAGGGGAGATCCGAGGCCGCCAAATCGGGCGAAGGGAGCACATCCACCTCCGCAACCTGCGCCACAGATGAAGCTGGCATTGGGGGCGGCAGGGGGGCTGAGGCATCGGCCGTAGAGGGGACGGTATATGCGTGGCGAGGCTCGGCCGCAACTTGTCGTGGCTCGGGAGTTTGACGACGATACATCTCCCCATCATCCAACATCAACCAATAGGGGTTAACGTCGGGGAAACTCCGAAGGATTCTCTGCAAGAGATCAAAACCCGGCTTGTTGCGACCCGATACCAAATGGGAAATTCCCGAGGGCTGAATCTCCAAAATCTCTGCAAGGCGAGAGGAGGAGAGCCCCTTACTTTTCATCAATTGTACGATTTTATCCTTCATTTTGCTGTTTTTTACAAAAATAAACATTTAATTTTTGTAATGCAAATTTATTTTACAAAATTAAATCAGCGAGTCGGGAGATTTCGAATTACAAATGTAACTCGAATAGTAGGGGTGTGGTAAAACGCAGTGAGAGTATATAGATATTTAATCATATAAACAGGTATACAATACTTATTTTAAGATACTTATACTATACAAAACACCTACAATGTAAGCCTTTTAACAAGTTACCGAAAAACACCCTCAAACCTTTGAATCATTTATTTATATAAACCACACTAAAACACTGGGTTTGTGATAGTTAAAACTGATGTTTAAATAGTTGAACGTATGTAAATGAGGCTAGAATTTAACAGTAGTAAACCACCTTCCGATTTACATATGTATTATACATGTGTAACAAACAACCTACGAGATTTGTTTTTCGTTGCTTTCCATTTGTAAACACAACTCCTTTTCTTGTGTTACATTTGTAATATCACACTTGTAACGTCGTTTTTTGGGCCGTTTTGACGCAATTTAAAATATCTGGGCACCGAAATTCACACGAAAAAACCTCAACCAATTCATTATGTTAAATAACACAAAAAAGGGCAGGACTCAATAAGTCCTACCCTTTTATTTTTCAATTAGTTACGTTACACCAACCCTACTTACTTCGAAGCTATGAGCGTTGATAAACTAGAAAACTCCTCTAGAGTTAATTTAACCCTTTCGCGGCCAAAATCGACATCACTTTCGCTGTTAATAGGTACCAAATGGATATGTGCATGGGGAACTTCCAGCCCCAAAACCATAACCGCAACCCTATTGCACTCCACACTGCCCTTGATTTTTGCTGCTACCTCTTTGGCGAAGATCATCATGCCCGAAAGGGTATCATCGTCGAGGTCAAAAATGTAATCTGTCTCGCACTTAGGGATCACCAACGTGTGTCCTTTAGCCAATGGATTGATATCCAAAAAAGCAAAATAGCGGTCACTCTCCGCTACTTTGTAGCAGGGAATCTCACCTGCTATAATACGTGAAAAAATTGTTGCCATGTTATAAAATTTAACTATTCATCCTTAAACTTTGGGGTCAAAATCTCCGACATAATAACCGCCTTTTTGAGGTCGAACTCCACTTTGGGTGTTGGCTTCGACTTAGGCTCCTCCTCCAAAATCGGAGCTTCGAAATCCGTAGCTGAACGACGAGGCATAACCTCAACCTGTGGCGACTCCAGATCCTGCTGACCAGAGATCTTCTCCTCTCGCTTAAGCTCCTCACCAAAAAGTCTCTCCCAATCCGTAGGCTGCACACTACCCTCCTCCTCGGAGGTCTGCTGCTGCTGAGCCTTGCGCCCTCTTATCTGAACAAAGAGGTATGCCCCGACGGCAACAACCCAAATAATTTTTGTGTAATCAAATGACTCCATATCTATTATACTATTTTTCTATTCGTTTTACGCTATCGAATCCTCGTATAGCTCGCACACGCTCCAAAAGGTTATTTAGGCTTTGTGAGTCCTTCACATAGAGGCTAAACTGCCCCTCAAAGACCCCATCGTGGCTGTTAATGTTCACTTCACGCATATTGATATTGCAGTCAAACGACACAACCTGCGCGAGATCAAAGAGCAACCCAACACGATCTATACCACGGATCGCAACGCTACAAAGGTGTGACATGCTCTTGTAATGCGACCACTTAATCTCCTCTTTAACAACATTTTGGCCATTCTGAGCCGCCAATCTATGCAGCTCATTACAGGTCGATTTATGAACCTCGATAGCTCCAGTGGCAGGGTTACGATACCCCACAACCTGATCCCCGGGGATTGGATTGCAGCACTCCGCGATCACAAAATCCTCACCTCCAGAAGCTACCTCAGCGGCCCCATTGGGGTTCGCAACAACACTCTGCTCATCGTCGATATCCTCATCGCTCTCATCCACAGCTTTGCTCTTGGACCTATTGATAAATAGCGACCAAAATTTGTTGATCTTCTGTTTGGGGTTCTCTCGCAAGACACTCTCCAGATCGTCCAGAGAGATGATCCCAGCCCCCACTTTACTATAGAACTCCGCTTTGTTCGAAGAGTCATAGGCAGGCAACACCTTGCGTATAACTCCCCCACTCACAGGTATTTTCATCGACTCCATAGCCTTCTCGAAGGCCTCCTTTCCGCGCTCTATATTATTCTCACGCTCGCTCTTCAGGAACGACTTTATGGACTGCACAGCCTTTGTTGTGGTGGCATGTTCCAGCCACTCGACCGATGGCTTAGCAAAGTCGGCCGTGATAATTTCGATCTGGTCACCGCTATTAATACGCGTGGTGATGGGTTGCATCTTGTGGTTGATCTTCACTCCGATCGCTTTATTGCCTATATTGGAGTGGATATCATAAGCAAAATCTATGGCCGAAGCATTAAGAGGCAGTTTACGCGGCTCACCTTTGGGGGTGAAGACCACAATCTCGGAGGTATAGAGCGACATTTTGAAGTTATCCAAGAACTCCACGGCACTATCCGTAGGTGAGTTCAAAGCCGCGCGGATCTTTTTGAGCCACTTGTCGAACTCATCATCACTCGAAGATGTCGACTCCTGTTTATATTTCCAATGGGCTGCGAAGCCCCGCTCCGCTATTTCATCCATTCTTTTGGTGCGGATTTGCACCTCTACCCAGACACCTTCGGGCCCCATGACAGTGACATGAAGCGCTTCGTAGCCGTTGTCTTTGGGCATGCTGATCCAATCTCGAAGTCGTTCGGGGTTGGGCGTGTAAATATCTGTTATTGAGGAGTATACTTGCCAACACTGCGTCTTTTCGGAAGGGAAAGGCAGTGGGTCAAAGATGATCCTAATGGCATATAAATCGTATATCTCTTCGAAGGGTATACCCTTTCGTTGCATCTTATTCCATATCGAATAGGCGCTTTTTACCCTCCCAGCAATCTCATATTTTATACCGTCCCGATCTAGGGTCTTGATTATCGGATCTATGAAGCGCTGAATCATCTCCTTTCGCGAACTCTCCGTACTCGCCAACTTAGCGTTGATCTCTTCGTACTTGATGGGGAAGCGATACTTCATGCACAGATCCTCCAACTCGCTCTTCACAGCGTGAAGTCCGAGCCGATGGGCCAAAGGTGCAAAGAGGTAGATTGTCTCGCTCGTGATTTTGATCTGTTTGTTGAGCGGCATATATCCGAGCGTCCGCATATTGTGAAGTCGATCTGCGATTTTTATCACGATAACCCTCACATCGTCCGAAAGGGTCAAGAGCACCTTTCTAAAATACTCTGCTTGTTGGGAGGTGTCGGTGTTGAAGACCCCCGACATTTTGGTCAGACCATCGACCATATAGGCGACCTTGGGACCAAAGATCCTCTCTATGTCGTCAACCGTGTAATCGGTATCCTCAACTACATCGTGCAACAGCGAGGCGACTACGGATTTCACCCCCAGTCCGATCTCGTCCACAACGATATGTGCTACGGCAATAGGATGCATGAGGTACGGTTCGCCCGAACGGCGACGTACCCCCTGATGTGCCTCCTTTGCCAAAAAAAATGCTCTCCGCACGAAGTTCCAATCTTCGTCACTCTTACAAATCTTTGCGCAAGAGAGCTTTAATTTTTCCCATGCTTCGGCTATTATCTTCTCATCCTCAGCACTTATCATCTTATTGTTTTAAAGATGGCGTGGGCAAGCACTCTTGCCCAAACACCATATTTTATTATTCCTCCTTTTTGGTCATCGCGTTACGCACCTTCATCTCGACCTCTTCGCGAAGGGCTGGGTCGCTAAGGAGCAGATTCTTCACCGAGTCGCGGCCCTGACCGATCTTGCGCTCTCCATACGAGAACCACGACCCTGCCTTTCTGATAACCCCATAGTCGACTCCCAAATCAATAATCTCGCCAACCTTTGAGATTCCCTCGCCAAACATAATATCGAATTCAGCACGTTTGAATGGAGGGGCTACTTTGTTCTTCACGACCTTCACTCGTGTGCGTGTACCCAACTGATCCTCACCATCTTTGATGATCGAGACACGACGGATATCTATACGCACACTAGCGTAGAACTTAAGCGCGTTTCCTCCTGTTGTGGTCTCTGGATTACCATAAACAACGCCGATTTTGTCGCGGAGCTGGTTGATAAAGATACAAACCGTTTTGGTCTTTGAGATGCTAGCCGTGAGCTTTCTGAGGGCCTGCGACATCAAGCGCGCTTGGAGTCCCATCTTGGAATCTCCCATCTCTCCCTCGATCTCGGCCTTGGGTGTAAGGGCTGCTACAGAGTCAATTACAACGATGTCGATAGCGCTCGAACGGATCAGTGAATCGGCAATCTCCAAAGCCTGCTCGCCATTGTCGGGCTGCGAGATAAGAAGATTATCGACATCGACACCCAACTTTTGGGCATAGAAGCTATCAAAAGCGTGCTCCGCGTCGATAAACGCCGCAATACCGCCCAACTTCTGAGCCTCGGCAATAGCGTGTATAGCCAATGTAGTTTTACCCGACGACTCGGGGCCATAGATCTCTATAACACGCCCCTTGGGGTAACCACCAACTCCGAGAGCCATATCGAGCGTCACCGACCCCGTAGGGATAACTGGAACACTAACAACCTCTTTGGAGTTCATTCTCATGATTGAACCTTTGCCGAAATCCTTTTCGATCTTATCCATCACAGCGCTCAACACCTTGAGCTTATCGCTGTTATCTTGCACTTTCTCTGCCATATATGTATTTTGTTTTTCTTAATTTCTTGTAACCAAACCCCTCTAGGGTGCACTCACCTCAAAGGTAATAAAAATTTCTGATAGATGGTAACCTAACTCCCCTTTTTAACACACTATTTTCTTAGCTCTCTATTCCCATACTATCACCTCACACACCTGCTCCCTGAACTCTTGTTCGGTGTTGTTGAGCTTGCGCATACAACCCGGACAGCGGATTGCCGTCTGCGTCTCGATATGATCCTCCCCACAACCTATACACACTGGAAGTGATCCTCCATAACTACTATCTCCATAATGATCGAATTGCGCGCCGCAATGTTTGCAGCTAATTTTGTAAAACGTTCCCATAGCTATTATTTTTTAAGTTATTATTAGGGCCGAAGGATCTTATCTCCCTTTCGACACTACAAAGGAACGGCTTTAGTGTGACAACTTGTGACACAACTATTTTTTATTCAACTTTTTTTTGATATTTTTCTATTTGCGACTCGATATACCTCTCCAGATCGGGGGTGTCGCGGATGGTTATATCGTCCAAGAGCCCCATAACAAAGCGCCCAACACCAACGAAGCTAGCCACTTGGGTATCCAACAACCACTTCCCACTACCCTCGTCTCGAGTTATAAACCTCTCGCTTAGGGGGTACTCCTCCAGCAGAAGGTTGTAGGACAACATCCCCAGCTCCAACCTCACGCGGTGGCGCTCAGCCCCATTCATCCTAAAGAGATCTATGAACCCTTCACGGTGGTGCTCCTCGAAGCTCCAACCATCGGGCAGAATATCGACCGAGCCGATCCTCGATGTCTTGAAGAGTTTGTTTTGGTTGTCGTCCAGATCGTAGCACCACACCTGCACGTAGTTGGTCGTAAAGGCTATGGGCTCTACCCTCCTATCCCTCACCACACTTCCATGTGCAGACTGATACTCTCTGAGTATCACCACCTTACGCCGCTCGATAGCTGAGACGATATTGTGTACATTGGGGACATTTTTGCCCGAGACAACCGTATTGGCCAACACCTTGTTGTCGTACACGGAGTATAGTTTACGCTTCAGATTGGCTTTGAGCAGGTTGGTGTCGTCGATAGCCTCGATAGAGCGTTTGAGGATCACCGCCTCCTCCTCGGTGAAGTGGACCAACTGCGATATATCTTTGAAGTGGGGAGACTCCCTATCCAAACGGATATGGTCACCCTCACGCTTAATCACAAAACCAGCCTCGCGGAATGTGTCGATATATCGGTATATGGTGCGTCTCGACATGGAGAGTCTATCGGCCAGATCATCAACCGTATAGGTTGTGTTGGCCGTAAGCATCTTCATAAGTCGCAGGACTCTAGCTATCTTGGGTTGATCCATAATAAAAAGGTCTATAGGTTATCTCGGATCAATCCAAATTATCGGCGGTGAGCTTTACAAAACCGTCATTGCGGACCCCGATCCGCAATCTCAATGTAATATTCCGCTAGGGATTGCGGCTCGAAGGCCGCAATGACGATATTGATTGCTTGCTCCACCAACAAGATGGGATTGACTCGTTATCTCTACAAACTTACATATTATTCACCAAAAAGAAAAGGTGTGAGATAAAAATATTTTACCTCACACCATATAAGTCCTTACACCTCTCTAAACACTCGCTAGCTCCTCGCCAATTCCTAACTAAAACCCCCCTCCGCCTTTACTAGTTGAGTACGATCTTCTCGATATCCTCGACCAAGTGTCTGAAATTTTTGTCCATCTCCATCATGTTCGAGACCGTTTTGCAAGCGTGGAGCACCGTAGCATGGTTACGCCCACCCAGAGCCGACCCAATAGAGACCAATGCAGATTGGGTATGTTGCTTGGCTAGATACATAGCCACCTGCCTTGCCTGAACAACCTCGCGCTTACGCTCCTTAGACAATATACGATCCTTGGGGATATTCATATTTGCACACACATCGTCTATAATTCCCTCTACGGTAACCTCTTTGTGGCTCATCTTGATATAGATCTTCAACACCTCACGCGAAAGAGCGATATCAATCTTGCGCTGCAAGAACGAAGCATTGGCGATAAGCGACGACAAAGCACCCTCGATCTCACGCACATTGGCTTTGATATTATTTGCCAAATAGTCGATCACCTCGGCCGACAACTCCGTTTTGAGCTTCTTGGCTTTAGCCTGCAAGATCTTCACCTTCGTCTCGTAATCGGGCAGATTCACTGGTGTAGCAAAGCCCCATTTAAAGCGAGTCAACAAGCGTTGCTCTATGTCCTTAAGCTCCGCAGGCGACTTATCCGACGTGAGGATAATCTGTTTGCCCGACAAGTGGAGGTGGTTAAAGATATTGAAGAAGGCGTTTTGAGTTCCTGTTTTACCCGTAAGCTCTTGGATATCGTCGATTATGAGGACATCAATAGTTTGGTAGAAATGGATAAAATCGGGGATCTCGCCATTTTTGTATGCTGTTTGGAACTGTGCCTGAAATTTATTCATCGAGACATACAACACCTGAAGGTCCGCATGACGTTGACGTATTTCGTGGCCTATAGCCTGCACAATATGTGTTTTACCCAGACCCGAATCACCATATATATATAGGGGATTGAATGGGTTATTGTTCATATTTCCGGGGTTCACCGCCACGGCCATACCTGCCGAACGCGACAAACGGTTACACTCACCCTCCACAAAGTTCGAAAACGTATATCCGCTATTGAGGTTCGGGTCGATGGTGATTCGTTTGAGTCCCGGGATAACAAAAGGATTTTTGATGTTCGCCGTAGAGGTCTGCGCACTAAAGCGCTGCACAGAGGTAGCATCCACATCATTTGAGACCACAACCGATGGTTTCTCGGCTTTGGGAACGGCATAGAACAGGCATGTCTGCTGACCAAAAAGCTGCGCTATAACGGGCTTCAAGTATGGGATGTACTTATCCTCGATCTCTTTGACGTATGAGCGATCTGGCACACCTAGACGCAAGATTTTGCCATTATACTCCAAAGGCTTGATAGGCTTGAACCACCTCACAAATTCCGCTTCGGTCATTTGTGATTTGATGCGATCAAGACAATCTTGCCATAGTTGCTTGTATAATGTAACGTCTTGTAACATAGAGTGTTATGCGATTAAATCCTACTTTTAAACAAAAAAATATATTGAAAAGTCGCCATCCACCTACCTCAACTTTGGGAAAGGGGGCACTTTCAACGATACAAAGATGGGGATAATTTTCGAAAAAAAAACTATCTTTTCACTTGATTTTTAACTTTATTTTGATATGATATATTTTATTGAATTCCTTCATTTTTTTAACTCATTGATATTGTTTATTTTCAATTTTTTTTTTACTTTTGTAAATAACAATTTTGATGGTCGGCCCAAAATTCTATAGTTATTCTTTATAGGTCCAATCCAAAGCCCCATCACCTATATTATAAAAGCGAAAAACTTAAACTATTAATTAAAAAATAATTATGGCAAACGAATTAGACCAAATGGTATTGGCCAAAGCTCAGCAATGGCTAGATGGGGCGTATGACGCTCAAACAAAAGCATCTGTTAAGGAGATGATGGAGAACAACATGACAGAGCTCATCGAGTGTTTCTATCGTGACCTAGAGTTCGGAACAGGTGGACTTCGCGGAATTATGGGCGTGGGTACAAACCGCATGAACATCTACACAGTGGGTGCTGCAACTCAAGGTTTGGCGAACTACCTTAAGATCAACTTCTCGGGAGAGATCAAAGTAGCTGTGGCTTACGATAGCCGCAACAACTCTAGCCTATTTGCTAAACACACAGCAGATATCTTCGCTTCGAACGGATTCACCGTTTACTTGTTCGACGCTTTGCGCCCTACCCCAGAGCTCAGCTTCGCAATCCGCGAGCTTGGTTGCCAATCGGGAGTTGTTATCACAGCTTCTCACAACCCAAAGGAGTACAACGGATATAAGGCTTATTGGGATGATGGTGCACAGGTAACTGAGCCACACGACAAAAACATCATCAACGAGGTGAACAAGATCACCGACGTTACGATGATCCAAACAGGCCAGAACAGCGAGAATATCACAATGCTCGACACTAACTTCGACGATATCTACCTTAAGATGATCAAGGGGCTTTCGTTGGCTGAGGATAGCGTCAAGAAGTTCGAGGATATGAAGATTATCTACACTCCAATCCACGGATCGGGTGTTGATTTGGTTCCACGCTCACTCAAAAACTTCGGATTCAAGAACGTACAGTTGGTTCCCGAGCAAGCTATCGTCGATGGAAACTTCCCTACCGTAGCCTCTCCAAACCCAGAGGAGCGCAAGACAATGGCTATGGCTATTGATTTGGCGGCCAAAGAGGGTGCTGATTTGATCTTGGCTACTGACCCCGATGGCGACCGCTTGGGAGTGGCTTTGCGCAATAAAGCTGGCGAGTATGTGCTTCTCAATGGTAACCAAACATTGGTTCTTATCCTTTCGTACCAACTCACTCGCTGGGCTGAGCTAGGTAAGATTGATGGCAAGCAATTCATCGTTAAGACTATCGTATCGTCACTTATGGCAAATGCTGTGGCAGAGAACTTTGGCGTTAAGTGCTACGACTGCTTGACTGGTTTCAAATATA
Organism: Rikenellaceae bacterium; assembly: GCA_047173955.1. Classification (GTDB taxonomy): domain Bacteria; phylum Bacteroidota; class Bacteroidia; order Bacteroidales; family Rikenellaceae; genus Alistipes. The sequence continues at coordinate 14,879 of JBCQUO010000027.1, read as the reverse complement.
TCGCTCGCATCATCCGCTCTCAAGAGGGCATCACTAAGTATATCGGTGGTGGCGAGGAGAGCTTCGGTTACCTTGGTGGAGATCAAGTACGCGACAAGGATGCTGTGTCGGCTTGTTCATTGGCTGCCGAGGCTGCTGCATGGGCTATGGATACAATGGGTCTAACGCTTTATGAGTGGTTGCAAGACCTCTACGTTAAGTATGGCCTATTCCGCGAGGGGTTGGTATCTGTTGTTCGCAAGGGTAAATCTGGAGCTGAGGAGATCCAACAGATGATGGTTGACTTCCGCAACGAGCCTCCAAAGTCTCTTTTGGGATCACCAATCGTCAAGATCAAGGACTTCAAAACTTCCGAGGAGTTGGATGTTAAGAGTGGCGCTGTGACAAAGATCGAGGAGGACTCAAGCAATGTGCTTCAGTGGTTCACAGAGGATGGTACAATCATCTCTGTTCGCCCATCTGGTACAGAGCCTAAGATCAAGTTCTACTTCGGTGTAAAGGCTCCTTTGGCTTCTGTTGCTGAGTACGAGGCTGTACTTGCTCAATTGGATGCTAAAATCGAGGCTATCAAAGCTGAGTTGAAACTCGTATAAAGGTAAAAAAGGGGAGTTCTAATCCCCCCACCCTAAAAGTAGTGCCACAAGCCGAAGGTAATCTTTGGGTTTGTGGTACTCTTTTTTTTACTCACTAGTTGGGGGAAACTCCATCGCAGCCTACGTACTGCCAGCCTCAGCTGGATGCCAATTGGCGAAAGGACGATAAGGGGTGCCGTGGTGCAGCAGCAGGTATCAAGGGAGGTCGTCCTCGCAAAAACCCCTTAGGGGATAATTTAGAAACCGCTAATGATAATGTAAATGGAAATGGAAATGTTAATGACGAAGCGACGGATGTGGATATAAATAATATACCTTTTCTTTCTGATATCAGATCATTCATCGACAACAATAGACTAAGTGTCGACCCACAAGAGTTCTACGACTACTACGCCTCGACCGGATGGATGCTAGGCAACAAACCCATGGTTAGTTGGCAAGCCGCACTACGCAATTGGAGTCGTCACGCAGACACCATTCACCATTCATCATTCACCATTCACCATTCATCATTCACCATTCATCATTCACCATTCACCATTAACCATTCACCATTAACCATTCATCATTCACCATTCATCATTCACCATTCATCAATACAGTTAATGTCCTTCGCAGACGTGGCCATCTTCGTGGGTATGGTTACATCCAACACCTGAATCTTGGATTCTACCTGCTAGGTATGCAGCCAACACTAGACCAACCATGCCACTACAGCCGCGGATAACATCTATACCGCTCTGCTCGAGTTTATTTTTAGCCCCCATACCCATATCGCCTGCCAACATAAGGTCGACATTCATCTCCTTGAGGATAGATGCTATATTAGATTTACAGCCACATCCTTGGGGTGCCTCTAGTCTCTCTTGCGATACAACTTTACCATCCTCCACCTCATAAATCGAGTAGTAAGCACAGTGACCGAAGTGGTTGTCTACGTTATTGTCACGTGTTGGAATTGCAATTTTCATAATCTATAGAAATTTATTGTGTTTGTTACGCGGCAATTTACAATATTAATCTTAAAGAATCAAATATAGAGTCTATTATTTGTCATAAATAGGGCTTTTTGCACAAAACTAATACTTATTCTACACAAAAAACTCCCCACGGCAAATCTAATTGCCGCGGAGAGTTAAGAATTTCTCTCATATGAGGACCAAACGGAGGTTGGCTTAGATCAGCTCCTCACCGCCTCGCCCACATGTGGGTAGATTACTTGCTAAGATCCAAGAACATCTCGTAACCTTGAGCTGGAGTCAAACCATCGTGAACCACGCCATTAACAGCTTGGATCATCGCTACTGGAGCCTCACTTTGGAATACGTTACGTCCCATGTCAACACCTGCTGCACCATCGTTGATTGCTTTGTAGCAAAGCTCCAATGCCTCCAACTCTGGAAGTTTCTTTCCTCCTGCGATCACAACTGGTACTGGACAAGCCGAAACAACATTTGCGAAACCATCACAGTAGTAAGTCTTTACGATGTTTGCACCATTCTCAGCTGCGATACGTGAAGCCAAACCGAAGTAACGTGAGTCACGAGCCATTTGCTTACCTACAGCGGTGATACCCATCACTGGAATACCGAACTTGCTACCCATATCAGCAGCTTTGTAAAGGTTAGCGATAGTTTTAGCCTCATACTTCTCGTCACCGATTGCCAACATATATGCTGCACAAGATACGTTCAAACGTACAGCCTCCTCCATGTCGATGATAACGTTGTCGTTAAGCTCTGTAAGGATAGTTGAACCTGCATCCGAACGCAACAAGATAGGCTTGTTGGTGTCTGCTGGAACTGTAGCCTTCAAGATTCCCTTTGAACACATCAAACAATCTGCATACTCCATAAGAGGGCCGATAGTTAGGTCGATACGCTCCAAACCTGAAGTTGGACCCATAATGAAACCGTGGTCAAAAGCCAACATTGTCGAACGGCCACTCTCCTTGCGGAAGATACGTGACAAACGATCTTTCATACCCCATGAGAGGTTATCTGCACCCTTTACGTGGAATGATTGTTTTGCTACAGGTACGCCTACTCCAAAGCGACTACCCTCTCTCAAATCATCTAAATCTGCCATTTTTCTAATCTATTTAAAAGTTAATAATATTTTTGTCTCTAATCTTAAGGGGAGTTCTATTTTCTCCCCGATTTTAATTTTTGTATCAATAATTGCCCATTTTTGGTTTTGCAAAAGTGGGTTGTAGTGGCTCTACCACCTATTTTTGTAAAATCTAAAAGGGGCGGTTAGTGGCCAAAAAGTATTTTGGGGAGAAATTAGAACTCTCCTTAATACTACAATGCGTCAGAGAAAGCCTGCAACATTGTGCTCCATGAAGCTGCACCTGAATCCATGAAACCGATTGACTTCTCGCCATAGTTACGTGCACGGCCGAAGTTAGCCTTCATAGCTACAGTACCCTCAGCACCTGCTTTTGCTGCTGCTGCACCTGCTGCGATAACCTCTTTGATTGAGTCCGATGTGCACTCTTGCATAGCCTCGATTCCGGGATACAAAGCATCCATCATTGTCTTGTCACCGGGTTTAGCGTTGGTGTTCTTAGCTACACCCTCAAGTCCGCCCTTGAACATCTTTTTCACTTGCTCTACACTAAGTTCTGAACCCTCTGAGTTGTCGCTCATACCTAGGATAAAACCACCTAGAAGTGTACTTGTCGAACCGCTTGTCTTTAGCATCACATTCATACCCATGTCACCCAAAGTCTGCTTGAAATCTGAATCTACGTTCAAAGCCTCAACTGCTGCTGTGAAAGCTGCTGTCATAGCTGTTCCGTGGTCGCCATCGCCGATTACGGCATCAAGTTGCGAGAACTCATTCTCCTTCTCTACAATTACTGAAAGAGCTCCAGTAAACATTTTTTTTAGATCTGCTAATGTTAATGTATTCATTTTTTTAAGTTATTAAGTGATTATAAATTGTTTAAAAATTTTATTCGTCTCTATATCTCAACTTCGCCACAATACCAACCCCAATAAGTAAAACAACTCCTCCCAACATATATATAAACATATCTGCCGAGATGGTCGATGTGTTGTATGAGTGCATACCTGTCAAGAAGTAGTTCACCCCAAAGTAGGTCATCAGCACCGACAAGAATGCCATCACCGACCAGAAGTTAAAGCTCCACAGGGTGTATTGCCCCTTGGCCATGTAGAGGTGAGCCACCGCTCCATACAACACCATCGTGATGAGTGCCCATGTCTCCTTGGGGTCCCAACCCCAATATCTACCCCACGACTCATTGGCCCACACAGCACCCAAAAATATACCGACCGACAAGAGCATAAGTCCAAACCAGAGCGAGATCTCGTTTATGACCGACAACTCCGCAATCCCTTTATCTATAGCCGCGCTCCTCTGCTTGCCCCTCACGATCATCAAAATCAAGTTCGTCAGACCCAACAGAAAGCAAATCCCGAAGAGTCCATAAGCTGCCACGATCACCGCAACGTGGAACATCAACCACGGAGAGCGCAACACCGGCACCAGTGGAGTGATCTCTGGATCCATCCAGTTGAGCCCCGAAACAAAGAGCACAACACCTGCAAAAAGGGTCGCAATAGCAAACACAAAGGTCACACGCTTGGCAAAAAGCAACCCTGCCACAGCCGACACCCATGCGATGTAGACCATCGTTTCGTAGGAGTTACTCCACGGAGCATACCCACCGATTTTCCACCTTAGCCCCATGCCCATCATTTGGAAATGGAACACAAGCAGCACCGCGATCCAGAGCCCCAGCTTCACATATTTGCTCCACTTGCGAGGGTTCATCATCTCGAAGAACGAGATCACCAACAGCAGTCCGCCCAATATAAGGTACCAGAACTTGCACCTCGCAAATATATTGAGCTTATTATACTTCAGCTCCGCCTCAATCTTATCATAGTCAATGCCAGCCCCCTTGCCTTTGGCATTTTGGTAGACTGGGATCATATCCAACACTCTATTGGCCTCGCTCCAATCCCCCGAAGTGGATAGCGCCTCACCAACCTCCGAGAGGTACCAATGGAAGATACGGCTCACAAACATCGAATCTCCACCCTCGAAGTTCGAGATATCGTCCCCCGGAGCATACCAACGATGGTTGGGATCTGCTTCGTCGGGGAAGAGTCTAACCATCCTATACTTAAATAGTTGATCGACGATATTGACCTTCTCGTCCGCCTTCAACAACTCCTTCTCGGATGTCGTCCTCTCATTTGCACCCTTAGCGTATATAGCCTCCAGCTCGTCGCTGAATTTGTAATCTCCATTCGAATCAAAGATATCGACATAAGCAAAATAATCCCCCGCAGGCAGACCATATTTCTCTTGTATGTACCTGTCGTCTCCATACTCAATAAATGGAATTGTCATCCACACATCGGGCATAAGCCACAAGCTAAGCAAGAACTGTTCGGGGTTTAAGCTCCCCACACCCTCCTCTTTGTGGAGCTTGCGCACAATCTCTGAAGCGAAGGTGTTGATCGGCATTATGCGCCCTCTCGAATCCTGCATCGGGATAGCACCGAAGCGTTCGGCATGGTCCGCTGGGACAATATGCGCCTCGACAACATCCATCATACTCGCCGCAGATTGTGCATTAGCGGTCATCGCCGACATTGACACTCCGCAAGCCACCAATATTGCCGCCAAACGCCCCTTGTCGTTGAGCTGAGACAATCGCCTAAACAACCCCACAACACGACCATTGCGAATAAAGAGCGAGACAATAAAGCCAAGCACCAAGAGGCAATAGCCAATGTAGGTTATAACACGCCCCACAGCATCTTGGTTAACGAGCAACACCGTACCCTTTTCGTCGGGGTCATACGAGGCCTGAAACAACCTATAGCCCTTGACATCCAAGGTGTTATTCATATATATATGCTCCTCAATGCTCTCTGCGTCTACGTGAACAACAATAAAACTCTCGTATGACGAAGGGCTCGAAGAGCCGGGATATCTTTTGAGGGTAAAGTCCTTAAGTTCAACCGTAAAAGGCAAGTTTATGAGCTCTTGACGATCTCCTTTTTGTACGATCATAGCCGAACTACTCTCACCCTCGCGGATGTGCAACATCCCCTCACGACTTGTGACAAAGGTAACAAATGCCCCCACAAAGATCACAATGAAAGCTCCGTGGGTCAGAAACATCCCCCAACGCCCCGAGCGATGGTAGCCCCCCCCGACGAGCACCGCAATGAAATTTATGACCATCAAAAGTTGGTATGCGATAAACCACATCGAGTGGTAGACCAAATCTTTGGCTACTTGGGTAGAGTATCTACTCTCTATAAATGTAGCGATAGCCAACACCACCGCATAGATCACCAACAGAGCCAATGACAACAACCTTGACGACAAAAATCCCTTTACGACCTCCTTCATTCTCCCTTCTTTTCTTTTTTATAAGTTCATGCGAATTAAGGTTTGAACTTTTTTTCGCCTTTTTTATATATTATACTTTACCCCTTTGGTCCCCTCCCAAGGGTGGGGACTTAGTCGCAAAACCTTGGTTTTGCTCCCTTAAGTGGTGCTTTCTTAAGGTTTGAATTCTCAAACCTTAAGAAAGCATATTTCTTCAGCGATTAAAGTGCCGCCGCTGTATTTGTAAAACGCAAACCGGCTCCATCGTGGTAAGATGCCCACTCGCTAACGATAGCCCCCTCGGGACCTGCCAACAAGAAGTGGAAAGTCTCGATCTGCTTCAATGGCACAATGTCGCCCACCTTCTGCACAACAAAACTCTTTGACTTAACTGGGCCATGCGACTCCAAAGGCAACGCTGGAGCATCGGGAGTAGCCTCACCAACCTCCGAGAAGTTGTAGCACCACCCCTTCTCTACCATCCACGACTCGAACTTCGCAGGAGCATCCGTAGCAAAGTGTGCATGCTCGGGGATCATCTGGCCGGGCAATAGGTAGATAGCGTGAGCAAAGTAGCCATGCTCCTTGTCGTTCACCCAGAAAACACCTCCCATACCTACATTTTCGAAATCTCCCATTCCGAACTCTGCAACCCAGAAGTTTGCATCCATAAACTCAGTGAAAGGAACCCCATAAAAAGCAAGCATATCCTTCATCGCCTCAATAGCCACCTTCTCGTCAAATACGCCATCCTTATAGAAATCAGCGTTTGTGTACTTCTTTTGATATTTCATCTCTTTTTTATTTTTGCACAACCCTCTTTAGAAGGTTGTCATTTAACTATCTATCTATATACGACCTACTTTGTCGCATTATACCCCATCTCTTTGGATATCTGCATCGCCACAGACTTTATGTTCTGCTTCACGAACTCCGCGTTATCCACCATCACTCGATCCTTGGGTGCCGAGGTCCATATCGCCCCACACGGATAACCCACATGGTTAAGTATCGGCGCTCCCACACACACAACTCCCGTCAACTCCTCCTCCAAATCCACCGCAAAGCCCAACTCATAGACCCTATCTAGCTCCTTCTCATAGAGCTCACGATTGGTTATTGTCCGCTCGTTGTGGCGCGTAAAGGTCATGCGGCTCAAGTATTTATCACGCTCCACTCGAGGCAAATTTGCCATTATAGCTTTACCCGGAGCCGAGCAGTGCAGCTCAAAACTCTTGCCCAAGGTCATCGTAAAGCAAAAAGCCCGATCGCCCTGAACCTGCTCGATAAGTATACCATCCCGATCCCCCAACACACCAAAACAGACCGTCTCGTGGATCAGATCCCTGAGCTCCTTCATACGAGGCAACACACTCTCCAAAAGTGAGTAGTCCCTCAACGTACGGTAACCCAACATAAGGATCTTCATCGACAATTTGTAGCGCTTCGTATCCTCACAGTATGTTACATACTCGCACCTAACAAGAGTGCACAAAATCCTATAGGCTGTCGTTTGAGGGATCTCTAGCTTGTGACAGATATCCTGCAACGTCTGACCTTTGGGAGAACTCGTCAGATACTCAATAATCTCAATGCCCCTCTCCAGCCCCGGCACATTATATTTAACCTCCTCACTATTTGGCATCGCACTTTCCATATATGAATAACTAATTTAAGTCCATCGTAAAGGTATAAAGAATTTTTAGATTTTCCAAACATTGGAATAACATTTCAAACACAAAAAAAGAGTTCTACCGATATTATTATAGGCCATAAATTGAAATCCATTTAAACTTTTACCACTTTTTACTTCTTTTTATAACATTTTTCGTTAGTTTTGTGGTTATATAAGTTGTAAATTTATGGATTTTATTACCACGCATATGTATAGTTTTTTGCTCAGTTTTACGTCACACCCACAAACAAATATTTTTAAGATGAAAAACATTGCGATACTCTTGCTAAGTATCATAACCCTAAGCCTCGCATCTTGCAAAAGCGACGATTCAACCACACTTGACCTCTTGGGATCCAAAAGCATCTCTTTCTATAGCGAGATAACTCGCGTCAGTGGCAACACCTTCGAGGTGGATGATATAATCTCGGTCGCTGCTTTTGACTCCTCTGGCGATCTTTATGGCGACGTTAAGTCATACACCCACGATGGCGAGTGCTTCGAGAGCTCATCGCCCTTTGTGCTCGAAGGGGGAAGTTCACTCTCCTATGTCGCTACCTACCCCTACACAAATGGTATTGGTTCAGATTTCACCTTCACAATCGAGAGCGACCAAACCACAACTAACGGATATACAAACAGCGACCTTTTGACTGCAACCGTAGCGGAGACAAGCTCCTCGAAGCCAACACTTCAATTTGGCCACAAGATGTCGAACCTCGTAATCATCCTCAACATCACCGACAATGGCGTAGCGGCCACATCACCCACTGTCACCGACCTTAAGATCTCGGCCCTCAACACCGCAACCTGCAACATAGCCAACAACAGCTTCGTCGCAACAGGGGTGAGCACAGCAATAACCCCATCGGTCGTGACCACCGACACTCAATACTCAGCGATCATAGCACCCCAATATGTAGCCATCTCAACCGCATTTGCATCTGTGACCATAAATGGGGAGATATACACATGGAATGTAACCTCGGGTGTCACCTTCGCCTCGGGATATAAATATGAATACACATGGAGTATCGACATCGCCGACAAGAGTAGCGACATACAATTCACTGGCGACATCCTCGATTGGAAGGAGGGCTCCATCGACGACTCTTCAACCACATCTCCTAATGACACCGCAGACCAACCCATCGACAGCGGCTCCGACACAACGACCGAAGATAGTAGCAGCTCTTCAGCGCTCACACCTACATCAATATCCGCGTCAGATTTCTCAATCGCCAATGGCACCGACATCACCACGCAGAGCTATACCATATCGACATTTACATTCACCTTCACCCTTGTATCGACCCCCACAGCGGCCAACATTCCCACATTTGTCGACGAAGATAATACCTATTTCAAGATGACCAAAGAGTCAACAATGAAGATCTCGTCGTCGGGAGGCAACATGAAGAAGATCACCCTCACCCTATCGGGCTCAGTCGCATCGGTCGACGTGGGCGAGATGAGCGGTAGCGTGTGGAGCGGAGATGCCGCAGAGGTGACATTCACATTCACCAGCTCAGCAATGATATCGGGCGTAAATATCGAATGATAAATGGTGAATGGTGAATGGTGAATGATAAATGGTGAATGATGAATGGTGAATGATAAATGATGAATGGTGAATGGTGAATGGTGAATGGTGAATGATAAATGGTGAATGATGAATGATAAATGGTGAATGATAAATGGTGAATGATAAATGGTGAATGATAAATGGTGAATGATGAATGATGAATGGTGAATGATGAATCATTATCGGCGTTAATCATTCATCATTCATCTTTCACCATTCACCACAAATCACAGCTTGCTGTGCGGCCGCCCGCTGTTAGGGCAGGCCTCGAAATAAAAGCCTCGAAATAAAAGCCTCGAAATAAAAGCCTCAGAACAAGAGGCCCCAGCAGAAAGGAGTTATCGTCTCGCAGGAGCTACCTTAGCCTCGATCTTGATTTTCTTGAAGGCTTTGAGCAAGCTCTCTTCGCTACTTTTTTGGCTATCGTAGGTAACCTCTACTGTTTTAGCCTTGATATCGACCTTCACATCCTTCACACCCTTTTCGTATGGGATCTTATTCATGATTGTCTTTTCGCACGTTGGGCAGTCGATGTCGGCCATGAAAAGCGTTGTTACGAGCACCTCTTTAGCTGCCTTCTTTGCTGCGCTCTTAGATACGGTCGTTGTGTTTTTGTCCGATGTTTTAGCAGCCACTGTAGCTACCGAGAAGCCCATCGCAAGGATTAGGCAGATGCTTAATAATTTTTTCATTTTGTTTAAGTTTTTAAAAAGTAATTAATTTATTTAGTAAAGATTAAATCGTGCTCCCACATAGAACTTACGCCCCATGAGTGGTCCCCAAATTGCTGTTGAGTTAAACTCCGACGAGAAGGGGTTATCGGCCCCGATGATCGAGGTGTGTTGTGTATAGTTCCCTATGTTTTCACACCCTGCATATATCTCCCAACCTCTAACGCGTCGACTCACCTGTGCAAAAAAGATGGGATAGATGGGCGAATCTCCGCCACCTGCGTAGTTTGGCATACGGCTTGGGCCATTGAGTTGTGCCGTGAGGTCAAATGTCCAACGACGCAGATGTGTTGCATACTGAGCATTGACAAGGGTTTTGAAGCGGCTCACCAGAGGGCGCTCAACGCTGTAGGTTGTACCATCGGCATTGTTAAGAGTCATATCGCTTTTGGTATATCTGAACGTAGCGAAGAGGTCCAGATGTTCGTTGGGCTTCCATGTCAAATCGACTTGATAGGAGTCGGTCGTAGATCTCTCTTGGCTACTATATATGTGTACATACTCTCCATCCATCTCCTGATCGACGATCACTTGGCTGCCAAACTCCGTGCGGAAATAGTCGAAGCTAATGGTTGCATCCGAAGCACTAATGATCCTAAAGCGCTGCGTTATACTTCCTCCGAGGGTCAAGGCCCTCTCTTGGGGGTCGAAGTCTCCACTCTCTACCCCATCAAAGATCAGCGATCGCCCTGTGGCCAATATTCCGATATTGTCGGTGATAACATTGGAGCTTCTATAGCCCATACCAGCCGAAGCACGTAGGGTTGTCGAGGGGCCGACGCTCCACTTCACTTGACCTCGAGGGGTGATGAACGAGCGGTCGAGGTAGCTATTGTAATCGCCCCTGAGCCCTGCCACAATCGAAAAGGTATCTTCGTGCTTGAAGGTATACTCGCCATATAGGCCCACCTCGTTTTCGACCCTCGAGAGGTCGAAATCATTGCTCACGCCCAACCACGGAGTGGAGTTCACGAGCCTCTCTGTTATATCTTGAAAGGTAGCCGAAGCACCCACTATAAGCGATGATCTAGATGTGAAGTAGTGGTTATACATACCATTGAGCATCACGGTTTTCTCGCGCCCCGAATAGTCGTTAAGGCCAAAGTAGGCATCTTCGTCAAATAGGTCGTAATCGGCCACAAAGGCTACATTTGACCTCAGTTCGCTCTGCTCATATGTGTCGTATACCACACGCCCCACAGGTGCTCCTATTTTGATATATCCATTGGCTCCGCGGTTCTGGATATTGGAGCCATAGATCTTCTGGGCCACGACATCCTCTCGCATACCCTTCTCAAAGGACTCCTCGCCACCCAAACGATCCTCCTCCACAAACTTCACACCCCAACGGATCTGGACACCATTATCGAAGAGGTAGCTCCAGCGATTTGCGATGTTATATTGTTGGGCCAGAGGCATATCCCTAAACCCATCCGCGTTATGGTCCATATTCACAAAGTCGGGGTTGGTATCTGCCGAGGCGTGAAACATCACCACCGTCGACAAGCGACCATCACGACTCACAGGCAGAGCCGACGAGAGGTTAATTTCGGGACGAAGTTCGTTATTGAGGTATAGATTCAAGAAAAGTCGCTCGCTATCGGTGGGTTTGCGATACTCCAGATTGATCTGCCCCGTAATCGCTTCGTGGCCTGCTGTGACCGACGATATACCCTTCGATACTTGGATCGAGTTGAGCCACATCCCGGGCGTATAGCTCAGGCCATATGGCGAGCTCAACCCCCTCATCACGGGGCGATTTTCGTCGAGGATCTGGGTGTAGGTACCCGTGAGCCCCAACATTTTGATCTGCCTAGCTCCCGATATAGCGTCGCTATAGCCCACAGTCACCGAGGCTGAGTTCTCGAAACTTTCGGCCAAATTGCAGCAAGCCATTTTGCACAGCCCAGCAAAGGAGATCATCTCATCCTTGGCGATTGCATCGTACTTGATATAGTTTCCCCCGATGGTGGTGTTGACCACGACACTCTCGATGTCGACCCCTTGCGTCGAGAGGGTTATGTCGAGCTTCGAGAGGGGATTCTCCACGACGATCGTGTCGTTACTATAGCCCACATATGAGGCGATTATTTTGTCGAAATCTTTGACTTTATTGATCCTATAGCCACCGTTGGTATCGGTCGTAACCCCCACGGTAGTCCCCTCCCACCAAATGGAAGCACCCACTAAAGGCTCCCCATTTTGGTTCTTTATAGTGCCCGAGAGCGGCTCTGCTGATAGGTTCATAACAAAGATGTTGGCCACAAAGATTGCAACCAATAGTTTATATTTATTCATTAAAATTTTCTGTTAATTTGTGATAAAAAAGATCATATCAAAAATTAACATACGGGCGGAGCCCTCAGAAGCCCTACATCACAGATCCAATCAAGGTGCCGCGACGAAATCTCGTGTTCTCGAAACTCCTCACACTCACTCTCTACGCTATCACGATCCAGCGGCAAGGTACCAAAAAAGGCTACAACACAAGCAACTACACGTTTATCTATCGAGAGCTTAGAGGTCGTCAAAGTACCCTCCACGAGGCTGACCCCTCCGCGGTGCGAAGCGCAGTTTGAGTCGACAGATTGGGTATGAAACCTACAATCGTCTATATGGGCCTCACACCCACAACAGTTGTGGTGACGATGCTCCACGATATCACGAACGCAGTGACACCCTCCTAAAGCCACCACAGCGCGCCCCCCTATCGAAAAGAAGAATAGGAGTAACACGACCATCGAGATATATTGCTGTAGTTTTTTCACGCATCCAAAAAATTAGGGCTCACCACACAAAAGTAATAAATTATGGTTGAACTTTCAACTTTTACGCTCACATTTTATATATTTGCATTATGAACCGCAAAAAAAAAGGGATTGACAAAGAGGATATAGGGCTTTCGGCTCAAGAGGTACTCCACAAATATTGGGGCTACTCGGAGTTCCGCCCCCAACAGCTCTCGATCATAGAGTCTGTGTTGGAGGGGCGCGACACCCTCGCACTGATGCCCACAGGGGGTGGTAAGTCGATCACCTACCAAGTGCCAGCACTCATGCGAAAGGGGGTCTGCGTGGTTATCTCTCCACTCATAGCTCTGATGAAAGATCAGGTCGATGGCCTTCGCCGAAGAGGGATCCCTGCGGTGGCTATACATTCGGGGTTGTCGCACAGAGATATTGATCGAGCGTTGGACAACTGCATCTATGGCAATATAAAGTTCCTCTACCTTTCGCCCGAAAGGGTCGAGACGCAGCTATTTATGTTGCGACTCCAAAAGATGGATGTATCGTTGGTGGCGGTCGACGAAGCGCACTGTATATCGCAGTGGGGGTATGATTTCCGACCCTCCTACCTCAATATCTCGAAGATCAGAGAGGTGGTCCCCCAAACAACTACCCTAGCCCTTTCGGCCTCGGCCACAGATATTGTGGCTCGCGACATCATGAGTCAACTTAAGTTCCGCACAAAACATATCCTTAGGAGCGACTTCTCGCGCCCCAACCTAAGTTATGTTGTGCGCCACGACGACAATAAACTGCTCCAAATAGATAATGTGTTGCGCAATGTCGAGGGGAGTGGGATAATATATGTACGCACGCGCGACGAGAGCCGCGAGCTGTGCGAGACTCTGGTCCGCAATGGAGTCTCGGCCACCTACTACAATGGAGGGCTCCCCTATGGCGAACGTATCCTTCGTCAAGAGGAGTGGATCAAGGGGGAGTGTCGGGTGATGGTTGCCACCAACGCTTTTGGTATGGGAATCGACAAACCCGACGTGAGGTTTGTTATCCACCACTCTATGTGTGACTCTCTGGAGGCTTACTACCAAGAGGCTGGGCGTGCAGGGCGCGATGGCGAGCGTAGTTATGCGCTGCTGCTCGTGGGCAACAAAGACGAACAACGTATTCGCAAGCGCGTGATGATGGAGTTCCCGAGCTTGGAGGAGGTCAAGAAGATCTACGACTGGCTGTGTAGCTATTTGGGGATCGCCTACGAAGAGGGGGCGCAGAGGTCCTACAAATTCAACATCTATGAATTTTGCCACCACCGCAGACTCTTTAGCACGACGGTGACCAGCGCCTTCAAACTACTCGACATGAATGGGTATCTATCCTATATCGAGGATGCAACGATCCCCTCGAGGGTTATTTTTCGTGTCAACCGCGATGACCTATACAAAATCCGAATCGCCAACCCGAAGTTGGAGGAGGTGACAAATTGCATATTGAGGCTCTATGGAGGGGTCTTTTCGGACCTGCGCAAGATCGACGAGATGCAGATGGCCATGTGGTGCCAGATGTCGTACGAAGAGGTCGTTGAGCACCTCAAAGAGTTGAGTATATTGAGGGTTATATACTATATATCCTCGAGCGTCTCGCCCATCATTCGATTCTACAAGAATCGCTCAAAGATCAACGAGTTGTTTATCGCCCCCGAGACCTACACCTATCGTCGCGAGATGTGCGAAGATCGGATCTCGAAGATGTTGGAATATATCGACAATAGCGAGGGTTGCAGGTCGGCACTCTTGGAGAGTTATTTTGGGGTGAGCGACCCCAAAGAGTGTGGCGTATGCGACATCTGCCTAAGCAAAAAGGGTCGAGACAACTCAGAGGTGCAGGTGCTAATCGAGAGGGAGATAGTCAGAATCGTCGGCGAGGGAAGCTGCGACCTCCAACAGCTAGCCGCCCAACTTAAAAAGAGCCCACCGATGATCACGAAGCACATCGAGAGGTTGGTCGCAAGGGGCGAGATAAAATATGAGGGACCTTTTTTGGTCAGTTGCTAGGAGTTACACAAATTTTGTGTAACTTTGTACTAAAGAATCTACAAAAAAGGTTTAAGTCGTTAAACCTCAGTAAGTGAATGTTGGGACATAGCGCAATAGGTTACGAATTAGTTATGCAACT
>JBCQUO010000091.1:0-4610 GCA_047173955.1 Rikenellaceae bacterium | reverse complement strand
AAAATCTCAAAACCAACTCTTTTTCAACTATGTTGCCCCAAATTTCCTACTCTTACATTTTTTTTGTATCTTTGTGGAGTAAAGATAACCCATGATAGATACAACATCACTACAAAAAATAAGCAACGAGGAGACATCGAAGCTCCCAGCCATCAATTTTAAGGGGCCAATCGTTATCGTCGACCAAGAGGAGCAGATCGAGGCTGCGTGCCAAGATCTAGCCCGACACACGATCATCGGCTTCGATACCGAGACTCGCCCATCATTCAAAGCAGGCGTGACATATAAAGTCGCTCTGCTCCAACTCTCTACGCCCGATTGTTGCTATCTTTTTAGACTCAACAGAATCCCCCTCGCGCGCCCAATCATCAAGATTTTGGAGAGCGAGGAGATCAAAAAATTGGGGGCCGATGTCCTAGGAGATCTCAGGTCTCTCAAGGTTTTGCGACACTTCAAGGAGCGCGGATTTATCGACCTTCAGTCGATCGTCGCACAGTGGGGAATCGGAGAGAAGAGCCTGCGCAAAATGTCTGCCCTACTCTTGGGATACAGAATCTCCAAGGCTCAACGCCTAAGTAATTGGGAGGCTCAGAGCTTCACTCCACAACAAAAAATATACGCTGCGACCGACGCATGGGTTTGCATCGAGATATACAATAGGTTACAAACCTTAGATCGAAAGTTATGACACAAGCAAAATTATACCTTAAACGCGGCAAGGAGAGCTCTCTGCTGCGCTGTCACCCATGGATATTCTCGGGTGCGATAGAAAAAATAGTTAGCGACAAAAAACTCACCGAGGGCGAGATCGTCGATGTATATACCAAAGCGGGTGATTTTATCGCCTCGGGACACTACCAGATCGGTTCTATCGCTGTGCGTGTGTTGAGCTTTAGCGAGGGGGAGTCGTTCGACCAAGAGTGGTGGAACAACAAGATCTCTAAGGCCTATGACGTACGAGAGGCTTTGGGTTTGGCATCTTCTGCTCAGACAACATGCTACCGCTTGGTGCATGGCGAAGGAGACTCTCTTCCGGGACTTATCGTCGATATTTACGACTCCGCGGCCGTTGTGCAGTGCCACTCGGTGGGTATGTACCACTCGCGCCAAATGGTGGCAGATGCTATACGCTCAACCTATGGCGATAAGATCACATCTATTTACGATAAGAGCGCCAATACCCTACCCTTTAATGCCGATCTGGGGGCTGTGGATGGTTACCTATATGGCTCGTCGGACTCCGAGTCAAATATCGTATTGGAGAATGGCCATAAATTCGCAGTCAACTGGGAGCGCGGACAAAAGACTGGCTTCTTCCTCGACCAGCGCTATAACCGCGAGTTGGTGGGGGCCTACTCCAAAGGACGCACGGTGCTCAATACATTCTGCTATACGGGTGGATTTTCGGTCTACGCAATGGCTGGAGGGGCCATGGAGGTCTGCTCTGTCGATTCGTCACAACGCGCTGTGGAGCTAGCCGCAGAGAATATGGTGCTCAACTTTGGTGAGGGGGTCAACCACTCCACTTTGGCCGTGGATGCCGTGGAGTACCTCAAAGATATCGGCGACAAGTACGACCTTATAATCCTCGACCCACCAGCATTTGCCAAACACCACAAGGTCTTGGGCAACGCCATGCAGGGCTACAAGCGCCTCAATGCACGCGCCATGTCCCAAATCAAGAGCGGTGGTATACTCTTCACCTTCTCGTGTTCGCAAGCCGTGAGCAAGGAGCTATTCCGCACAACGGTCTTTTCGGCCGCAGCAATAGCAGGTCGCCGCGTTCGAATTTTGCACCAACTAACTCAGCCAGCTGACCACCCCATAAACATCTACCACCCCGAAGGTGAGTACCTGAAGGGATTGGTGCTATATGTAGAGTAAATTTCTCGAAAAAATATTCACGCGCTATCTTGCTTGTGCTGAGCCCAAGAGGGGGTTTTGAGGGTTTTGGAGAGAAATATTTATCAAAAATAAGTTCCGAAAATTTTGCAAATATAAAAATTAGCTCTATCTTTGCATCACCAAAACGGAAAACAAGTTGGCAACAAGAGATTGCGGCAGGTTAGCAACAATATATTGTGAGCAAGTTCATAACCGTAATGGCGTTTAGATTCCGTAGCTCAGCAGGTAGAGCACAACACTTTTAATGTTGGGGTCCTGGGTTCGAGCCCCAGCGGGATCACAGTTCGAAAGGACAAAAAGAGATCCACTGATAATGCATATTATCAGTGGATTTTACTTTTACAGACCATTGCAAAACGTGGATCATGGGGATCACGGAGGATCACAGGGGATCACGGATGGATCACACGCAAAACCTGTGTTTATTTCAACATCAGGCATAAATTTTACAGACTCGATAAAGGAAAATTTGATAGGTGGATGTAATTTAAAGATGGCGTAGAGGGCTGTGAGGGAGCGTACATTAGGTACGTGACCGATCAGAACTCTACGGTATCTTTGAAATTTCGCCGTCTTGCAACGGTCTCTAATCAATTATCCCCATTCGGCGCATAAGCAACGAAGCATTGAGCTTACTGCTGATACCCCCCTTCAACTTATAGTCGAACGACAACAGATCTCCATCTATCTCCACCTCGAAACAATAATTTGAGACATAATCGGGATATTCATCCTCCATTTTGCCGACAGTCAGATCGTGGGTCGCTATGATAGCTACACCTCTATTCTCTATTATTTTTCGCAACAATCCGATTGAGCCCTGTTGCTTATCTTTGGTGTTCGTTCCTCGCAATATCTCATCCAAGATTATCATTGATTGTGGCTCATCGTTGATCTGCTCCAATATATCACTTAGGCGCAGTAACTCCGCATAGAAATACGACTCACGATTCATTAGCGAATCCTGAATCTTTATGCTCGACAGTATCTTTATTGGGCTAAAAGAGAAGCTCTCACTGCATACTGGCGCACCATTCATCCCCAAGATCAAATTCGTAGCCACAGTGCGTAAAAAGGTGCTCTTACCTGCCATATTTGCACCCGTGATAATCACCACCGCAGGCCTGCCAGAGATCTCGATGGAGTTACTTACACTAGCGTCCGACGGGATTAGTGGGTGTCGCATATTTTGAGCTGAGATCTTAAAATCAACATCGGCAACATCGGCATAGGTTGTCCTATTGCTACAGTTGTAAGCATATACCCCAAGCCCCAAAAGAGAGTCGATTTGAGTCACCGCATCGAACCACCTCTCCAGAACCTCTTGATGCTCTCGCTTCCACTTTAGCAACGACATATAGGTGTGATAATCAAATAGTAAATAGCCATTTAGCACCACTGAAACAAAGGTGTTGTAACGATAATCAAATCTATCTAATATACTTTTAAGAGTCCGTATAGAGCTGGAAGCAGACTCTTTTTCGGTAGACAATTTTCGCTTCTGCACGCTTAGCAATTTAGAGCAAAAATCCTCATTCTCGATAACCTTGATAAGGTCACTATACTTGTCTAATATTTTGGCACCTCGGCCAAGAAGAGCATGGGCTTTGTTGAGTTTCTTGGAGTTGGCATATAAGACGATTAACGAACCTAAAAAAGTCAGCGATAGCATTGAGTATGAGGTATAACCCAATATGGATAGCAGCAGAATAGAGAGCGTAATAAGTGGAAAAAGATAACGTGTCACATTAATAAATATCTCCGATGAATTATCTGTTTCAAGCCATTTTAGTAGGTTGTCAACCTCCTCTCCACTCTCTTTAATATCACAGCCAACAGTCGCAAATTTTTCTATAAAATCAACCTTGCTGGAGAGCTCTTTTATAGCCTCTGTACGCTCCAAAATGATATTGCTATTCACGTCACACGCCACAAGAGATGCCGCAAAACGACTCCTTCCTCGAATTGTAACGCAACGATTTAGATATTGATAGAGCGAGCCAGCTCCGAAAATATCGAAGTCGCCACTTAGCTGAGGGTTTAGCCCTGAGAACGTAACTCCATCCTCACGAAAACTAAACTCATGATGCAGTGTTTTAATCTCATCTCCATTGAATTTAATACTATTTTCGAGTTCTCGCCTACGCTCAACCATACGCAGATCGTAGATAGCAACCGCCACGAATAGAGCCAAAAATAGCAGCGTAAATACAATATATATCATAGTGTACTCCCCAGCAAACAAGAGCACGAACATTGCAATAAATAGCAAGAATGAGATAAATCGAACCAAATAGAGTCTAGATGTCACACGCTTCACCCCTTTCAACTCACCATCCAGAGCTGATAACCTCTCTTTGTAATGCTCTAATGCTATATTATTCATATATTACCTATGCTATGATTTATCTTTGCCTATTTTTGATACTGCCCTAAAGGTAGTAAATATCCACTCACACCACAATACCCATATTCCAAAGTTAGCTAAAAATAGTCATTAAAACAAATTATGACAAATGGTGAATGGTGAATGATGAATGATGAATGGTGAATGGTGAATGGTGAATGATGAATGACAGAAAAACGCAGTTTTTCATGGATCCGCGGAGATCTCTCCGCCGCCGCCCGCGTAGGGCAGTTCGCGGTTCTCACCCTTGCCCCTCTCCTAAAAATCGCCCTCCACTCCTAAAAAGCATCTTTTTTTG
>JBCQUO010000090.1:0-4632 GCA_047173955.1 Rikenellaceae bacterium | reverse complement strand
AGGTGCACCTGTAGTAGAAGGCGCCTCAGTAAAGTGTAAGATTCTTCGTCACTTGAAGGATGATAAAGTCATCGTATTCAAGAAGAAGCGTAGAACTGGTTATCAAAAACAGAACGGTCACCGTCAGTGTTTGACTCAGATTCTTATCGAAGAAGTAGTAGCGTAACCCTTAAATTTAGTAGAAAATGGCACACAAGAAAGGCGTTGGTAGTTCGAAGAACGGCCGCGAGTCAGAAAGCAAAAGACTCGGCGTAAAGTTGTTTGGTGGTCAGTTCGCTAAGGCGGGCAATATCATCGTTCGTCAAAGAGGTACTCTCCACAACCCCGGTGAAAACGTGGGTATCGGTAAAGATCACACTCTTTTTGCACTCGTACATGGTACGGTTTCATTCTGCAAGAAGTCAGGTGGTAAATCTTACGTTAGTGTAATTCCACTCGCAGAGTAATTCTGAGAGTGAAAAAACTCTAAGCAACAATTAAAATAGGTTGTCTAACTTTACGTTAGATAACCTATTTTTTTACCTTTGTGAGAACGTTGCAAGGCGGCGAAATTTCAACGTTCTCTAAATCGGAGCAAAATAAACGTTTTGCAAACATATAACCTAAAAACCACCTAAACCATGAAACGAATTTTCATAACCATCGTTGCTGTGCTTTGTTGCACTTCGCTCTTTGCCATCGAGTGGCACGACCCCTCGGAGCGCGAGCTCTCGCCCATGCAGGGTCTGCTATGGCAGGGCGAGGAGCGTGAGTCGTTCTTCGACAAACTACCCCTAAGGGCCAAAAAGTCCCTCTCGAAAAAGGAGTGGGCAGCGGTGAATAACACCAGCGGCGTGAGCGTGAGGTTTCGCACCTCATCGCCCAATATCACCGTGAGGTGCAAAATGGCAACAGCCGACAAACACGCGACACTCTTTTTGTATGGTACTGACAATTTCGGCAATGTAAATAAGTTCGAAGGGGCCAACATTTATGCTGCCGATGTTGTTACCAAAATATTCAAGAATATTGAGTTCAGCAGCAAGGTGCACCCCAATCGCGGCTATGATTATCAGCTGTGGCTACCCTCCAAGGGGAGGGTCGAGATTCTGGAGATTGGAGTTGACGATGGCGCGTTCTTCGACTTTAAGGATTGTCGCGAGGAGCTGCCCATCGTGTTGTATGACTGCGAGGGGGATGGCAAGCCATGGAGCCGAAATTTGAGTGTCGACATGGATAGGCCAATTGTCAGCCTAAGCGGTAACACCTTAAAGTTCGCGGCCGAGATCGAGGCCAAGGTTTTTGTCGTGGATGGCACCCCCAAGAAGATCTCCGCGGTTGTGGATGGCATAAAGGATATAAGGGGCAATCACCCCACAACCCCCATTGTTGTATCGAGCAAAGGGCTCTACGAGGTGTTGGTTTCGGGAGGCTTAGAGGGGATTTACAACTATGAGGATAAGGCTGCTTTTGGTATGCCGTTAGACCATTTTTGTCTACAAAAACTTCGCGAGGTGCTGAGCTGCCCCGTAGGTGAGATCTCGACAACGCGCCCTGTGGTGCAGAGCCGCGCAGGGGCCATAGAGTGGCACGACCAATGCGGATATATCCTCAAGGAGCTCCGCGAAGGAAAAGCCAAAAGTGCCGTGCTCGGCAACTCGATAGTGCAGAACTGGTGCAGCAACACCCCCTACGAGCAGCGACATGGAGGGGGTAAGGTTGGGCTCCTCGGTATGGAGTCTTGGAACACATATATGGATGGCTTCATCAACATGGGCATCGGGGCCGACAGGGTCGAGAACCTGCTGTGGAGGGTCTACAACGACCAATTCGAGGTGGTGCAGTTTGAGCAAATCATAATCATGATAGGCACAAATAACATAAAGCTAGAGAACACCTACGACCAGATCGCCGAGGGTATAGACAACCTCATTCACCAAATTCAAATCAGACAACCCCAAGCCCAGATTTTCGTTGTGAGCGTTCTTCCTCGCAAAGATATGCCATGGGCAGAGGTCCAGAAGCTCAACGCCAAGGTCGAGCTCTATGCCGCCCAACGAGGGGTGAAGTATATAAATGTAGGACACGTCTTTCTCGACGAGGAGGGTATTCCTCGCAGTGAGTTCTATGGCGATAATGTCCACCTCAGCGCGCAGGGATATATGGTCTATGGCGAAGCGCTGATGAATGAAGTGAGGTAGTTTTTTTCGGCTGTTTTTATGAAGCTGTTTTTAAGAGGCTGGACTGCCCTAACAGCGGGCGCCCGCCGGCGTGAGGCAGTCTTAGGCTTTACTTTGACACTGTCACCACAGCATTATTATTTAGTGGGTTTTGTGTAGTACAGATTTGGTTGCCTGTCTCCTTCTCTATTTGGACCATTACGATCACGGGGGCTGATGCTGTTATGGTGCCGAGTTTCGTTTGGACGCTTCCAGCGGCCCAGAACACCACCATTGCCACATCGTCGGTTGCGGACTCCACGGCTGTTGCCGAGGCGTTGTTTTGGAGGATTGAGAAGTTATTGGGGCACTCAGCGTTTAGGAATTTGGAGCTATCCACCGCTGGTTTAATTACATATGCGTAGCTCCCGACACTGTTGGCTGGGTGTTTGATCTGTGCGGTAAAGACCTCTCCGCGCTCGTCTGTCGAGGGGAAGAAGAGGGCTACATCGTGCCAGTCGCCGCGCTGCTCACGCGCTATGAACTCTATCGAGGAGCCATCCAAAGATTCATACCCCACGCCATCGCTAAAGACCTTTGGAGCGGAGTATATATCCTCTTTATTTATAGGTGCAATCTCCCCTGCGTTGAGGTACGCGGCACCGCCTCGGTAGTTACATTGGTTGAGAGTTGTCACCAGCGGGTCGCCGCTTTGGGCCACGATGCCATTACCCAGACAGACAACCATGTCGTCCATGAAGAACCAACTCTTGTTGGCCTCTACGCCATCGCGCCTATACTCCAAGGCCGAGACACCAAACATGCCGCTGCCCATGCAACCCACCATATCGCTACCGTTGAGGTACGAGGCATCGTTCTTGAGCACTTTGAGAGGTTTATCGTTTAGCTCTACTGTTGTTCCCGGCATATATTTACCATCCCAGAATGGGAAGATATTGTGATACTCCTCGCCTGTGATGTAGATCATTGTGGCTCCATCGGCTAGGTGATACCCTTTGAGGTTCTCGTTGTTGGTCACTTCACCGCCCACGATTTTGGTGCTGAACATCTTCACAGAGAACATAAAGTCGTCGGCGCGATGGATCGTATATTTACTTATGGGGAATGAGAAGTGGCCCGTGAGGTTATTCTCGTCGGGGGTGATGTAGTTGCGCGATATGTAATCTTGGTATTTCCCCACGGCACTCTTGTCGAGGTTCATCATATTGAGGTTCGAGATCAGCAGCGAAGCGGCTTTGCCGGGCTGCGAGTTACCAAAGAGTTGACGACCACAGCTACCCACATCCATATATCCGCGCCAGATCGTGGTGTTGAGTCCGCGAGTCATGTAGTTGCGCATTATATCTTTTTGCTCTTGGGTGAAGTCATATGCCGTACCACTAAATATACGCATCCAGTAACTTAGGCTCGACGCGAAGGCTAAGCCGTAGTTTCCGAATTGTTGCATCGCGCCATGTTGTTGGAAGCTGTAGTCGTACTGCACACCCTCCTCGCGCGATAGGCGGAGCTCGGATTTGATCGCTTGGGATGTGCGCTCGACGATTGATTCATCGTCTAGGAGCAGCCCCTTGATAAAGGTGACACCATTGAGCCACACTTTGTTTTGACCCGTCATCTCGCGCTCGGCAGGCTCCAAAATCTTGATGCCCTTGGCCATCAGTTCGGGCGATAGATCATCTTCGAGAAGCAACAAAAGAGGGGCGTAGACCTTGGGCACACCAATGGCGTTGTACCACCAGTTGGGACATGTGAATCCATTGTCGCACCAATAGTTCATCGCGCGGCCGATCGCCTCTAGCACCTTTGCGTCGCCATAGAACTTCGACTTGGGGGACTTATAGCTTCGTGCTAACTTCATCATATTTTTGATGTGTGCTTGTGCCTCCCACGCACTTCGCGCAGGGGAGGTGTAGTAGATCCCATCCCACGAGCCATCGGCTTTGATTGTCGAGAGTAACATCTCCGTGTCTGACTCCATGGGCAGCGAGTGGGCCACAAGCTCCATAAGGCATTGGTCGGTATCGACTCCATCGGGGAAATACCTGACCGCCAACTCCGATACAATGGAGTCGTTGGGGTTATCGGAGAGGAGTTGCGAGGTGATCGCCTCTTTGAGCTTTTGGAAGTCGTTGTTTGCGTGAAGCGTTAAAATGCTACAAAGCATTATCGTGAAAGAAAGAAATACCCTTTTGGCCATTTTGAAATTTAGTTTAGGTTGATTATCACAAATGTATAAATTCCGCACCAAATTTGCAACTATTTATATTGGTACCAACACACAAAAGAGAGGCACAAAGTTGTTTTTTTGCAAAAGAGGTGTTAAATCCAAATATTTTTTCTATTTTTGTAGGAGTCAACGAACTAAATTAAGTAGGGTAAAATAATTATTGGTGTGTGTTTAAGAGTGCTATTGGAAATGAGATTTTTTGCTATTAAATTGAAAATATAGTGGTTCTATACTGAAATTTAATAG
>JBCQUO010000089.1:0-4656 GCA_047173955.1 Rikenellaceae bacterium | reverse complement strand
GCTTTCGGTTCATGGTACTCATTTTATATTATTCCCCCGTTGGGGGACCTAAAGTCGCGGCCCCACCCACCCCCAAGCGAGGTGGTATCACTCACAACTCCTAACTCTTAACTCACAACTCTTAACTCCTAACTCCTAACTCCTAACTCTTAACTCCTAACTCCTAACTCTTAACTCACACGCGTCATTGCGGCCTCCGAGCCGCAATCCCTAGCGAAAACATTGTGTGACCGAGGCAGAGATTGCGGATCAAGTCCGCAATGACGAAACTAATGGTAAATAATGAATGGTTAATTAACAAAAAGCGCAAGGAAAACAAATCACAGCTTGCTGTTAGGGCAGCCTCTTAAAACACCCCCAAGCACACCCTTATTTGACGTTATACAGTTTTTCGATCTCTTTTTTCGAGAGGGGTTTGTCGAAGATCATCACTTCGTCGATATATCCGTTGAATGAGTAGAATGGATCCTCTTGTGAGTATTTACCATATCCGATCGAGAGCAGCTCTTTGGTGGGGACATCATTGAAGAATGTTGTATAGCTACTGTCCGATCCCAAGTTATAGCGACGATCTTTGAGCTCCTTACCATTTATGTATACGGTGTTTCCCTCTTGTGAGACGACTGCAACGTAGTGGTACCACTCGTTCTCAGAGAGGTTTGTGCGCGAGTCGACACAGAAGTTTTTCCCTTTACCAGAGCTACTAGACTTTGAGTTTGTCCTTGACATCGACTGCGCATTGTAGTTGGAGCTGTTGCGCATAGATGTTTTGTTGGAGTAGTTCGAGGAGCTGTAGTTTCCCTTACGCATGGTTGATTTATTGGAGTAGCTCGATGAGTTAGAGTTACCAGAGTGCATATTATTACCCTTAGAGCGATTTTGTCCATTGGACTTAACCCCTCCGCTGCTTGCTATAGTTGTGAGGTATACCCTGCGGTTGTTGGGGTCTCCGCGATCGTGGCCGATCTCTAGGATCATGCTGTGGGGCGGAGAGTCCGAAGTGGCCTTGCCGAGGTAGAGGACTGGGAGCACCTGTCCGCCTTTGTTCTCAAATTTGAACCAGCACGAGATAGTTCCTTGTTCGAGGTTTACGATCTCTGTGGGGGTGTTGGGGATTATAATTTTGGAGTTCTCACCATCGAAGTATGCCGCTTTACCGACCACGCCATCCGTGTAGGTCACAAAGGAGCCTTCGCCATGGTTTTCGTTTTTGCTAGAGTCTATGACTGTGCCCTCTTGATCATTGTCGAACGACCAATAGGCAACAACACCATTGCCTCCATACGAGGCGAGGGTTATGGCGCAAAAGAGGGCTATAAGTGTTATTCTATTTTTCACTGCTTACTATTTTTATACTTGTTTACTCAATGTCGCGGACCAACCTCACGTAGTTATATATGCGGATTGCATCCCCTTGTGGGCCTCTACCTCCTGCATATTTCGATGGATCTCCGCTCTTGGGATCGCTGCGTTGGGCACCTGCACCGTGAATATTTATCCAATTTTCGGCCTTTGTGTTGCTCTGCTGTTGACTCATATTGGGGCGGTTCTGAGCAGCGTTCGCTCCTCCCATATTGCCCTGCTGAGACTGTTGACGTTGCTGTTGCGAACGCATGCCCTGTTGCTGAGTACGTTGCTGTTGCTGTCCGCTCCCTTGGCGACCCACGGTCTGTGGCATATTTCCCAATGCACGTCCGAAGCTCACATAATCCGCAGCGCTTCCATTATTTTGTGCCGCTGTGGAGCAGTGTGTCGTTGAGCTCCAAAAGAATGGATAGTCGCGCTCGCCTGCCTCGTTTTTGATCTCCGAGATCTCGAAGATCGGATCTATGGCTGCCGACTGCGATGTCTCGGGAGAGCGAGTATAGTCGACAATAGATTGCAACTCCTTGATATTGGGCACGCGCCAATCGTTATGACCCAAGTAGTTTTTCTTGTTCATCTTTGCGGCATACTCCAAAGCCTCCTGCCAGTTCAGCCCCTTTTTGCTATCCTCCTTCTGCCACATAAGCCCTGTTGCAAGGTCGCTCACTGTCCCCTTCGCGATCTCCTCGAACCTATTTACGCCATACTCCTCTGCGCCACGAACAAACCTCACCATATACTTTTTCTCCTCACCACGACTGACCAGCGGATAACTTTTGATGCGTCCATCGGCTAAGTTGACACCAAAAACTAGTTTCTGCCTCTCCGACGAACCGATAGATATGGTTGCCGTAAGGAGCTGAGAGTCAATCGGACGTGTGCCGTTGGCTCCATAGGCGAAGTCAAAATAAAGGGTGTCGACGAATGGAATCGCCCCTTTGGGGATCTCGGTCATGTCGCGCGTACTCGCATCGGTGCCATTAAAGAGAATCAACGAGTAGCCCTCCTTAATATTGGGGACCCTCCAGTCGTTGTGCCCTCCAAGGGTGAACCCCTCGGCCATCTCCATAGCCTCCTTGTAGCTAAGTAGCATAAACTCCTTTTGCCACATCAGACCCGTCACATTGTCGGTGATCGTGCCATCGCCATTGTCGGTATAGCTCGGAGTGTTACCCACGTGGTGAGCATCCTGTCCGTAAAATGGCTCCCCCTCTTTGGGGCGATCTATGGAGCGGCTATTGTTGTAGAATAGATCCTGCTTGGTATCAACAATCGGATATGTTGTCTGCGCCATAGCAGCGCCTCCGCAAAAGATTATAAGCGGAATAAAAATGTACTTTTTCATTGTCTAACGCGATTTTGTGTGGTTGAATTATTTCTCATCTGTGGACGATTTCCACCTTGAGGGCGGTTGTTACCCATGTTTTTATTTTCGGCAGCTGCGATCTCGGGGATATTCATCCTCTTAAGCTCGCCCTCCAACCTCTCCAGAGCTGCTGCCTCTGCTTGCGAGAGTTCTCCTCCGATCAAGTTCTTCATCTCGAGAGGATCCTCCGCGAGGTCAAAGAGCATCGTTGTCTTGCCCTTTTGCGTGATGATTTTGTATCTTCCATCGCTCACGGCATTCATATATCCGCTACGCTGGTTGTTGATCTCCGAAAAGTTGAAAGTACGTTGGCCATCTCCACCCTGCAATGCCGAAGCGAAGCTGAAACTATCCTCATATTGCGACATCATCTTGCCCGAAAGCTCCATAACCGTAGGGAATATATCGACAGAGCTAATGAGCGCATCACACCTTGTCCCCTGCTGCGAGACTCCTTTCCCACACACCACAAGCGGTACCGACACCCCAGCTTCGTAGAGCGTACCCTTGCCGTGACGCGATGGGTAGGGCGACTGGAGGGCTTTGTTCTCGGTGCCATTGTCGCCCACAAAGATGATCGTGGTGTTGTCGTCAACGCTCTCCAACAATCGGCCGATCTCGTAGTCCATACTCTCTGTCATAGCGATGAAATAGGGTAGAGGATTGTTTGCCATCTCGTCGGCACTCTTCTTTAGTTTGCCGCTATATGTACCCTTGGGAGGGATATGATATGGAGTGTGTGGTGCGTTGTAGGCAACCCAACATACCCATTCAGAATCCTGCTTCTCGATCCACCCCTTGGCCAAATCGGTGATCTTGGTTGTGGAGTATTCGGTGCAATTTGTCGTCTTGCCATTCTCCGTGAGCTGCCAGTTATAGTAGTCCCTCACGCCACCTCCCATCGCTATACCTGCGAAGTAATCTATACCGTAGTCGGGTGCGAAATTTGTGTCGCGTGAGAGGTGCCACTTACCGATTAGGGCATTGGTGTAGCTGTCGGGCAGAGCTTCAAAGAGTGTTTTTTCCTCTAGTGGAAGAGTGATGTCGAGGTTGACAATAGAGGTGTGGTGACCATAGCGCCCCGTGAGCATGGCCGCGCGAACAGGTGCACTCAGCGGATAACCCCAGAAATTATTGAATACAACGCCACGCTCCGCCAAGCGATCTATGTTGGGGGTCTTAGCCCTCTGGGTGGTCGGTGTGTCGTAGATGGATAAAAGCTCTTTGCCTAAATCGTCGGCAACAATCACTAAGATGTTGCCCATTGTCTGAGCTTGGCACTCAGAGGCGAAGGAGACATATGCCCCACCCACCAATACGAACCCAAGCATAGCTGCTGGTTGTTTCATACCAATAAAATTTTTGTATCATTCGCATAAGTGGGTATCACAAATGTAAAATAAAAATATATAAAATCAAAATAATATCATGTATTAATGATGAATGGTGAATGGTGAATGGTGAATGATGAATGATGAATGATGCGAATTAAGGTTTGAGAATTCAAACCTTGATTCGCACCGCTTAAGGGAGCAAAACCTTGTTTTGCGACTAAGCCCACTCCCTAAGGGAGGGGGTTTGGGGGTGGGGTAAAGTATAATAAATGTAAAAAAGAGAAAAAAAGTTCAAACCTTAATTGGCATGAATTATAAATGATAAATGGTGAATGATAATGACCATTAACCATTATTTTTCGTATGCTGCCACCTCGCTTTATGTGGGATGGGGCCGCGAGGTTACTCCCCCTCAGAGGGGGAGGATAATGAAAAAGATGTGTCATGAACCGAAAGTTTACTTTCGAAGTTCGTGACACATCTTTTTTATTATGTAGTCGACCCTTAAGAACCACAATATCCGATTTCAGTATATTCCTGAGGTCGGATATTCTTTCTGATATATTCACAGATATATACCCACAAGAAAGC
>JBCQUO010000026.1:0-31274 GCA_047173955.1 Rikenellaceae bacterium | reverse complement strand
GTTGTTTTTCAAGTGGCTAAAGCAGCATCTGAAGATCAAAAAGTTTTGGGGCGAGAGTGAAAATGCAGTCCGTATTCAGATCTATATTGCGATGATTACCTACTGCTTGGTGGCGATCGTGCAACACGATATGCAACTCAAAAGATCGACCTATGAAGTGCTACAAATTTTAAGCATTTCGCTGACCGACACCACGCCTCTGCGAGATCTTTTCGACAACTCTAATTTCAATAATGTCAATGAACATTCTGGTTATAGTGAACCAAATTTATTTAATTTTTAAGCTGTCCTGTTTTTAGTGGACAGTAGTGATTCTGATAGATAAAAAAAATTGGTTTGGATTAAAAATATAAAGTTATGAAAAAATTTGTTTCGTGGAGTGGAGGCAAAGATTGTACATTTGCCCTCTACAAATTTTTGCAGTCTGGGGGCGATGGCGTAGGGTGCCTACTCAATATGGCACGCTGCAACCCTCGCAGTGGACACCGCGTGAGCGATGCTCTCTTTAGAGCCCAAGCCGACGCTATGGGGCTGCCTCTTGTGAGGGAGCATGTATCGCCCGATAACGAATATATCTACCACTTCGATAAGGCGATCAACGCCCTCAAAGAGCAGGGGTACGAGGCTGGTATCTTTGGTGATCTATATCTTGAATCTCACCGCGTGTGGATCGACGCACAGTGCGAGCGTTTGGGCATAACCCCCATCTATCCACTCTGGGATCTCGATGTTCACGAGATCTATCGCGAGTTTGTGGAGGCAGGTTTCAAGTCGAAGATCATTGCTGTGCTGCTCAACGAGGAGTATAAGGAGCTATTGGGTGAGGATCTCTCGATGGAGATTCACCAAAAGATGCTCACCTACGGCCCCGGCTACGATGTGTGTGGTGAGAATGGCGAGTTTCACACCTTTGTCCACGATGGACCACTCTTCTCGTCTCCACTCGACTTGGATGTCGTAGGTAGCTACGAGAATGACAGACTCCGCGGCATTGAGCTCGACATAAAGAAGGGGTTATAGGCTCAGTTCGTCATTGCGGCCTCCGAGCCGCAATCCCTAGCGAAAGGTGGCACGACCGAGGTTGAGATTGCGGATCAGGGTCCGCAATGACGGGGTTGGGTTGAGATTGCGGATCAGGGTCCGCAATGACGGGGTTGGGTTGAGATTGCGGATCGGAGTCCGCAATGACGGTAAGAATAAGAATAGTTATAATGGGAAAGTAGAGTTACACGCACACTAAAAAAATGAAAAAACTAAAACCAATAATGTTTGTCGGGACAGGCTCCGATGTTGGGAAATCGGTTGTGAACGCAGGGTTCTGCCGCATTTTCAAACAGGATGGATATGCCCCAGCTCCATTCAAGGCACAAAATATGTCGCTCAACAGCTATCCCACGCCCGATAATTTGGAGATCGGGCGCGCGCAAGCTGTGCAGGCCGAAGCGGCTGGTGTGGAGTGTTCGGTGCTGATGAACCCTCTACTGCTCAAGCCCATATCTAACTGCTCGTCGCAGGTGATCTTGCATGGCCGCCCCATAGGTAATCGCAGCGCGGTGGAGTATTTCCGCCAAGATAATCGCGACGAGTTATTTGTGGAGGTGCAGGGTGCTTTCGATACGCTGACGAGCCAATTTAACCCGATCGTTATGGAGGGGGCTGGGAGTATCTCGGAGATGAATCTGTGGCGCAACGACATAACCAATATGCGCATGGCCCAATATGCCGATGCGGTGACAATCTTGGTGGCCGACATCGACCGCGGAGGGGTCTTTGCCTCGGTCTACGGATCGGTGATGTTGCTCCCCGAGGAGCAGCGCCGATTGATTAAGGGGGTCATAGTCAATAAGTTTAGGGGCGACATCTCGCTCTTCGACCAAGGGCGCGACATCATAGAGCAGATCACGGGGGTACCTGTGGTGGGAGTGCTGCCCTACTTCAAAGATATATTTATCGAGCAGGAGGATTCCGTGTCGTTGGATTATGTAGCGACACGTACCGCAGATGAGAGCGCTATCAATATAGCTATAGTGAGGCTGCCGAGCATCTCTAACTTCACCGACTTCAACACCCTCTCGATGTGCAAGGGGGTCGAGGTGAGCTATGTGCAGAGTGCGCAGGAGATCGAGCAGGCCGACATTGTTATCCTCCCGGGGTCGAAGAGTACCATTTCGGACCTTTTGTATATGCGCAAAATGGCCCTCGATGGGGCTATTCTCAAACACCACAAAGCAGGCAAACCCCTCTACGGAATCTGTGGAGGCTACCAGATGATGGGTGAGATGGTCTACGATCCCGACCTCATCGAGGGCGATGTGGTGCAGGTCGCAGGGTTGGGGGTGATCCCCACCTCGACTGTGATTAAGGGGGGGAAGGTGACGCGTCAGTGTCGTTTCCAGATGGTCGGTAGCGATATTGAGGGCGAGGGGTACGAGATCCACTCGGGCGAGACTGTGAGCGACTCACCATTGGTGGTGATGGATAATGGCGAGGAGGATGGATACTTCAAGAGCGAAAAGTGTTGGGGTAGCTACATCCATGGTATCTTCGATAACCGTGGGGTGATCGCCTCGATCCTCAGCACCGTGGGTGGCGACGCAGCCGAGGTTGAGGATTATCGCGCAATGAAAGAGCGCAACTACGACCTCTTGGCCGACGCTTTGCGCGAGAGGGTCGACATGGAGTACATATATAAACTCATGAGCGAT
Organism: Rikenellaceae bacterium; assembly: GCA_047173955.1. Taxonomy (GTDB): domain Bacteria; phylum Bacteroidota; class Bacteroidia; order Bacteroidales; family Rikenellaceae; genus Alistipes. Next base: position 28,569 of record JBCQUO010000026.1, on the reverse strand, counting down.
GATTAGCGGACACGGCAACGACACATATAATTTCGACACCCAAATAGAGGTTGATTTCAGCTCAAATATCGCCTTCAACAACCTCTCACGTCAAATCATCGGCTACATTGGGGGGAGGCTCACAGATATAGAGAACTATCCCGACCCTATGTGTCGTGAGCTGTCGCGCAAGATAGCCAACCACCACAATGTACCCCCTCGCAGGGTTGGGGTGTGCAATGGCTCGGCCGAGGCGTTCTATATGGTTGCCCACTTCATCGAACGGAGGGCAGAGGGGCGTGCGGCTCGAAGTTTGGTCTTTGTCCCCTCGTTTGCGGAGTATGAGGATAGTTGCCGATTATATGGACACGCGATAGAATTTGGCAATCTTATAGATTTTACCAATCTTGATTACTCCGATTTTGATAGCGTTTGGTTGGGAACGCCCAATAACCCCGATGGATATAGAGTCTCGATCGAGGAGATCGAGAGGGTGGCGAGACGCTTTCCCGACACACTGTTTGTGGTCGACAGGGCCTACAACACCCTTTCTTCCTCGTGCGACAGCGACTCAGTGGCCACCTCACCCAACATTATCTTGATCCACTCATTGACCAAACCCTTTGGGATCCCGGGGTTACGTTTGGGATATATCGTGGCACAAGAGGGGCCGATCGAACGCCTCAGCGAACTGCGTCCTCCGTGGAGTGTCAACGCGCTGTCGATGGCGGCAGGCGAATATATAATGGATAATTACGATGCGTTGCAGCTCAATTTGGAGGAGCTGCTCACCGAGTCGCGCGCTCTGCAATACCAGCTCTCGGCGATCGAAGGGTTGAAGGTGACCCCTTCGGACGTGAACTTCTTTGTGTGCCGCATAGAGGATGGTCGCAAGGGGGGCGATCTGCTCCGATATTTGGTCGATAACCACAGACTCTTGATACGTGATTGCTCCAACTTTAGGGGGCTGTCGGAGTCCCATTTCCGCGTCGCGACACAATCTGCGGAACATAACAAAATATTAATTGAGGCGCTACAAAGATGGATCTAGCAACACTACTTATAATAGCTGCCGCGGCGGCATTCCTCCTCGACTCGCTCATAGGTGACCCCTATTGGGCACCACACCCCATACGGCTCTTTGGCAACTCTGTGTCGGTAATGGAGAGGGCTATGAACCGAGGTGGCGCAAGGCGACTCAATGGGGGTGTGGCATGGGTCATACTCGTCGGTGGAAGCTACGCGGTATTTCGTTTTATGAGCGACTTTTTGAGCCAATATCCTATCGCGTGGACAATCTTCACCGCCCTTGTGATCTTCTGGGGGCTGAGTAGCCGATGCCTCATAGACGAGGGGTTGAAGGTGGAACGTATACTTAGGCATGGCGATGTGGAGGGTGCGCGTCGTCAGTTGAGTATGATCGTTGGGCGCGACACATCGCAGCTCTCCCCTGCCCAAATTCGTGCCGCGGTGATCGAGACCTTGGCCGAGAACCTGAGCGATGGCACCATAGCACCTCTATTCTTCTTTGTATTGGGCGGAGCTCCCCTCATGATGTGCTACAAGATGGTCAACACCCTCGACTCGATGGTGGGGTACAAGAACGATAAATATCTACAGTTTGGTTGCGTGTCGGCTCGAATGGACGATGTGGCCAACTTTATCCCTGCGCGAATAACCGCCCTGCTCATAGCCTTGGTGTCGTTTAGTGCAAGGTCGCTGAGGTTTGTGGCGAAGTATGGCCGAAGCCACTCTAGCCCCAATGCAGGCTACCCCGAATCGGCTATCGCTGGGGTGTTGGACTGTCGACTCGGAGGGCCCAATGTATACTTCGGCAAGGTGGTCCAAAAACCATATATAGGTCACAATGACCGCGAACTTACCCATAGCGATTTGGTGGGTTGCTGCTTCGCAAATGGCAAAGTCACGATATTGGCATATGCGATTGTTTTATCAATTTTAATACTTCTATAAACTATGCAATCAGCACTTGTACACATATATACGGGCGATGGCAAGGGCAAAACAACCTCTGCTGTGGGGCTTGCCGCACGCGCCTTGGGACGTGGACTTAAGGTCTGCTACGTATCGTTCCACAAACGCCCCGAGAAGTATGGGTACTCCGAAATGGAGACCCTCGCGCGCGCAGGGGCACTCATCTTGAACCGCGCCAAAGGGCACCCCAAACTAGACCGAACGATCGACCCCATCAAAAATAGTCAGGAGGTTCGAGCAGCTATAGAGGAGGTCAGAGATCTTATCGCCGCGACATATTTCGACCTACTGATCTTGGACGAGATAATAATCTCGGTGCGCGATGGTTACCTCGCAGAGGAGACTCTGTTGGAGTTCATAGCGTCACGCCCTTCGCACCTCGAACTAGTAATGACAGGTCGCGGAGCTACCCCAGCCCTCATAGACGCGGCCGACTACGTGAGCAATATAACCAAGGTCAAACATCCCTTCGATCGAGGGATAAGGAGCCGCGAAGGGGTGGAGTATTAACCATGAGAAGTTCATTTTTAATCTTGACCGCCCTCCTCACCTCCCTCATATCTATCTATGGGCAAGGGGGGCAAGGGAGACGCGTAGCGCTGGTCCAATCCTCGTTTGTGTGGGGCGACTGCGCAGCCAATATCTCCGCCTTCGACTCCAAGATCCGCGAGATCAAAGGGTGCGATCTAATCATCCTGCCCGAGCTCTTTATATCGGGGTGCGACATGCAACGTCGCGACAAAGAGGTCAAGGACTCCGTGAAACGACACGTAGCGGCACAATATCCCTTGGTCATCGAACAGATGCAACAGTGGGCCAAACATAGCGGAGCAGTGGTCATAGGGTCGACAATTTATGAAGAGGATTCGTTATTTTACAACCGCCTGCTGGCGGTCTACCCATCGGCCCAATATCTCACCTACGACAAACATAACTGCTTCAAAAAAGGGGCCTTCTCACCCGGTAACGACCACCTAGTCATCACCGTCAATGGGCACCGATACGCCACCTACATATGCTATGACCTCCGCTTCGAGGAGTGGTCACGCAACGAAGGGCGCTACGATAGCGCCATCTACATAGCCAACTGGCCCGAGTCACGAAGCAACGACTGGGACCAACTCCTCAGCCAACGTGCCGCACAAAATGAAGCCACAGTGATAGGGGTCAACTGCGTGGGCATAGATCCCTCGGGGGTGAGCTTCATAGGCCAAAGCGCTATCTATAACCCCGATGGAACGCTGCACTCTAAATGCAATGATCGAGAAGATCAAACCCTAATCGTGGAGTTGAATTTTTAAGAGGCTTTGTCTTAGAATTCAGTCTAGCCTCTGACCCAAGGCCGATAACCAAGCCCGATAACCCAGCAGCACAAAAAACGAGTGGTTAATAAATCAGATTTACTAACCACTCGTTAATTACTTTATGTTCAGATAATATTACTTAGCGCCTTTAGAAGCTGAGTAAGAGAGCTTAAGTGCGTTAGCACGGCGAAGCTCTTGTTTGATATCTGTGATAATACCCATTTTCACAAATCCATCTGCTTTAAGACAGATAGTCATTTGTGAACGATCCATCTCGCTAAGGTTATCGCGCTCAGAGGCTACGAAATCCAGAATGTCGCGAGTTGTGCTATATGAGTCATTGAGCTGGATACGTGGAGCTGTACCGAACTTTGACTCCATAGTTTTAGCTGGAGGACCTACGTGAATATAGCTAACCAAAGACTTTTTCTCTAATTTTTGAACCTCTGTAGCGATTGGCAACGCGTAGCGCACCAAAAGCTCTTGCTCACGCATCGTTGTAGACACCATGAAGAAGAAGAGGATCATGAAGATTACGTCAGGTAGCGATGCTGTTGAAATCGGGGGCAAACCCTTCTTGCCCTTCTTTTTAATTACTGCCATAACTTCTACTATTAATTTTCACGTGGTTCAGCCTCGGAGACCTTCAAAGGTACAGCTGTTGTAATTACATTCAACAACTCCTTATCAAGGTCCATATAAGGTTTACTAAATCTTTTTGCCGAGACATCATCACGCACCTCGTTGAATGCTCTTGTCAACTGATCCTGAACTTGGATATAGACATCGTAATTGGTATTACGGTCCGTTTGCAAGGAGATAACTCCCAAACTTACGGGGTATGTCCACATGCTTCCATCGGGCATCTCAATCTCTTTGAGTTGCTTTTCTGGGAGGTTAGGGTCATTCATTGGGTTAAGGATAAACTCGCGAGTTTTCTCCTTAAGCATACTGATGTCTATTAGCTCACCGCCAGCCATGATATTACCGCTTCCCGAGACAAATACCAAAAGGAGGTTACGCTCCTTGATTTTGATATCCTCAAGTTCTACATCGTCTTCGGGCATTGGGGGTAGCATACGCACCAAACCAGTGTCGACATTCATAGTGGTGGCAACGAGAAAGAAGATCAGCAACAAGAAGGCAATATCGGCCATTGAGCCGGCATTGATCTCTTGAATTGTTCTTTTATTTGCCATTGTTTACTTTGCTTAATAGATTATTTTAATGCACCCCAAATCTCGCTAACGATAGCTACGACAACTGCTACTGCGCAAATTACATAGGTGACAAACACTGAAGCCTCTGTGATAATTGTATCTTCTGCTGGGAAGAAACCGCCGTCACCAAGATTTACGATTTGAATTGTGTGACCCGCTGCGATGTAGTATGAAATACCGATAACTGCGACTCCCAAAACCAAAGAGATTATTGCTCCTTTTAGACCATCTGCCGAGGTAATCATACCTGCAAATGCACACACCAAAGCTGACGCAAGAGCTAGACCTACTAGCGTGTAACCCCAAACGAGGGTCAAGCTAATAGCCGACTCTGCACCATCGGTAACTACGGCATAGATCGAAAGACCTACGGTAGCTGCCATCATTAGTGCGAGTAGTATATTAAGTATTTTTTTCATAATTGATTATGCTTAACTAAATGTAAATAATAATAGCGAAGAAAGATTATTTCTTGCTGTACTCTGTTAGCATATCAACCAATGTGATTGATGAATCCTCCATATCGTTCACCAAAGAGTCGATCTTTGAGATGATATAGTTGTAGAATACCTGAAGGATTACCGCTACGATAAGACCCATAAGAGTTGTCAAAAGGGCAACCTTGATACCACCTGCTACAAGAGTTGGAGAGATATCACCTGCTGCTTGGATTGAGTCGAACGCACCGATCATACCTACTACGGTACCCATGAATCCCAACATAGGAGCCAACGCGATAAACAAACCTACCCAGCTAAGACCAGACTCCATCAAACCTGTTTGAACTGAACCATAAGAAACGACTGCTTTCTCTACTGCGTCTAGACCTTGATCGTAACGATCCAAACCTTGGTAGTAGATAGAAGCGATTGGACCACGTGTGTCGCGGCAAAGATCTTTAGCTGCCTCGATACCGCCATTAGCAAGAGCCTCCTCAACGCCTGCGATCATCTTCTTTGTGTTGATAGTCGAAAGTGATAGATAAAGGATACGCTCTACAGCTACTGCCAAACCGATTACCAAACACAAAAGTACTGGAAGCATCCACTCCCATCCTCCCTCGAGGAATTTTTGCATCAATACTTGGTGCATGCTCTCGCCTGCTAGTTCCTCTGCAGCCAATGCAACGGCTGGAGCTGCTGCCTCTACGGCTTGTGTAGCCTCTGATGCTGCTGCATCAGCCTCTTGTGCGATTGCAGCTACTACTGACAAAGTAGCCACAGACAAAGTCGAAATGAATTTTTTCATGATCGTTTAATAAATTAAATTTTTTTAAATAATTGTTTTAGTTTTATAAATTTCTTGTTTCTTCTCTTTAATTACATTTTTCCGACAAATTGGAGCTTTCGATTAGTATTAAATTTGCATTTTTTTTTCTTTTTACTCCAAAATATATACACTTCAATACGATTTCAATCAAAATTTCGCATTATGTATATAAAAACATCACATTACATCTCAACCCTGCAAAAATAGCTAAAAGTCTACAAATCAACACAATGAGCCTCAAGTAGCCTCATTGAGCATATATCTCAATACCATTTGCTGAGCGAAATATATAAAAAAAATATAGTTTATGCAATGGTTATTCGAGTTATTATTTGCACTAACCCCACATATTTTCTCTTTTAATATCTCTTTTCAATCCCATTTTGGCCTTTTCAACAGCTACGATAAGTGGCATAGTGATTATTGCTGCAAAAATTTTAGTTAATGAAATATTATTTATATCAACTATTCGGTTATAAATTCGCAACATAAAACCTCTCAACCACTCCTCTTTATCCCCTCCGAAGATCTCCTCGTTATAGGAGCTGGGGCACACCCCTCGTCGCCCAATCCACTTCTTTATATTCACCTTTCCAACACCCAAATCACCCTTGAATGATGCACCCTCGCGCTGCGACATTATATATTGTGTCACCCACACATTGGCCCTCACATATGAGTCAATGTGGCGCTTGGTTATAGAGTCCATGTAGGAGCCTTCGCGCTGGGCGCGGTAGTAATAGAGCGGCTTATATACATTTGTCAGCGACTTTGCGTGATACAAAATCTGGCTCACAAAGGTGTAATCCTCGCCCATGTCAACCCTCGGAGCAAAGCAAATTCCGTGGCGATGGATCATCTCGAGACTCACCATAACTCCATGTATGTTGTTGGCTATCAGGTGACTCTGCCCTAACACCCCCTTGAGTGTAGCGCGTGGCGTGGATAACCACCCCAACAAGTTAACCCTCTCATCACCATCTCCATAAACCTCCACACGTCCGCACTTTAGTACCTCCGCCGTCGAGACTATGCAGCGCGTGACCATCGACTCCACAAACCGCTCATCGACCCAATCGTCGCTGTCGACCCACACTATATATTCACCTTCGGCACACTCCAACAGTGTGTTACGCGTGGCTCCAACTCCTCGGTTTTGGTCGTGCGACACAATCCGCACCTCCCCCTCGCGATGGGGATACTCCGCCACCGTGCTGCGGATAATATCCACACTCCTATCGGGCGAGCAATCATCCACAAAGATATAGCGACACGCCTCGTAGCTCTGCTCCATGAGCGAGCGTACGCACTGCTCCACATACCTCTCGACCCCATAAACAGGAACCAAGATCGAGACAATCGGCTGAGTTGAAATTGTGTCCATTACTCTGCGTATTTATTATTGTACCAGAAGGTTACATCCCCTAATATCGCTCGCCTCTATTCGCCCCTCGACGGTGAAACCCCCACACTCCACCATCCGCCCTGTATCTTGGCTCTGGATAAACGAACATGAGTCATGCGAGGCTAGGTCTACGATATTGAGCCCACCCCTTATGCCGCTCTCCACATACGACATCGGGTCGTTGATGTCGCGTATGAGAACCTTCATCCACGGTGGCGTGTGGAATATATTGCCCCCCTTCGAGTAGCCCTGCGACGTAAGCTCCGCCATGCCATACTCCGAGTGGATCTCCTCGACCCCAAACCCCTCACATAGGATCTTGTGAAACTCCCCCTTGGCAATCTCCTCGCGGTGGCCCTTCATCCCCCCAGTCTCCATAACAATTGTGTCGTGAAGCCTCGGAGCATACCTCTCCGCCAAATCCCACAAAGCGTAGCTCACCCCCAACAAGATCTTTGGCTTGGTGTCATGGCCTATATCCTCGAGTAGCTGCTCGTAGTTATTGAGGTAAAACCCTCCCGAACCACATCGCTCGATGAGTCGGTCTACCATATATATCAGCGACGACCCCTCGCGCTCCAAATACGAAGGTAGGAGCCCATATAGACTCCACCCCGATGGGTCGCCATAAAACGCCTCGAAAGCGCGCGTAAAGGCCTCCTCGTAGTTGCTAAGGCTCGACATCATATGGCGTGCAACCCCGCGCCCTGTGGTGCTGCTAGATGTGAAAATCACCTCGGGGGCACTCTCCAGACAATATATATCGTGGCTCTTAAAGAGCTCAATGGGCAGAAATGGAATCTCCTCGACCCTCTCAACCTCCATCGGATCAACCCCCAGAAGGGCCAAATACTCCGCATATGGAGCACACCTCACAGCCTGAAACCTAAATGTTTCAAGCGCGCACTGCTCAAAAAACTCCGCACTCCTTATCGACCAAATCTTATCCATAGTAGTACAAACTTACACATTTTTTTCCAAATATCCACTTTCTGCTTCAGAAAATATATCTCCTTTTGAATGGTGAATGGTGAATGATGAATGGTGAATGATGAATGGTGAATGGTGAATGGTGAATGGTGAATGGTGAATGGTGAATGGTGAATGGTGAATGGTGCCGATATGATTAACCATTTACCATTCACCATTCACCATAAATCACAGCTTGCTGTGCGCCCGCCGGCGTGAGGCAGTCCAGTCTCTGACCAAAAGTCTCTTAAGCAGCCTACAACTACTTACTGATAGATCTTAGCTACTTTAGAGCCATTGAGTACGTTGAGTACATTTTCGGCCAAAGAGCCAAGTTCGTTCTCTCCGGGGTAGATAACTACGGGAGCGATAGATTTACATCTATCGGCGATGCTTTTGGTGATATGCTCGTTATAAGCGATTCCGCCTGTGATAAGGATTGCGTCGACCTCGCCACACACCACGGTGCTCATAGCGCCGACATCCTTAGCCACGTTGTAGCAGAACGCCTCAAAGACCAATTTAGCTTGATCGTCCTCGGCAAGGGCTGCGTTCACCACCTCCAACATAGAGTTTGTCTCCATGAGGGCCATAAGTCCGCCATGGCCGATAACCATCTTTTGCATCTCCTCGTGGTTATATTTGCCAGAGAAGCAGAGGTCAACGAGCGACATTGGCTCCAAGCGACCTGCACGTTCTGGAGAGAATGCGCCATCGCCCGAGAGGGCATTTGTAGTGTCGACGATACGGCCATGTTTGTGGATGCTCACCGACACGCCACCGCCCATATGAACGACGATCAAGTTCAACGACTCATACTCCTTTTGGGTATCCTCGGCATAAGCGTGAGCGATAGCCTTAGAGTTCAAGGCGTGGAACATAGATGTACGAGGGATCTCTGGGAGTCCACTCACGCGAGCCACGGGCTCCAACTCGTCGACAACAACTGGGTCGGCGATATATGATTTAACGCCAATTTGGTCGGCGATAGAACGTGCGATAAGTGCACCTAGGTTCGACGCATGCTCGCGCACTGCATGTTTGGTATCATCCACGAGGGTATCGTTCACCTCATACACACCGCCCTCGATTGGCTTGACCAAACCTCCGCGGCCCACAACAGCCGAAAGATCTGCGACATTGAAACCGCGGCTCTCAAGATCTTTAAGGATCAACTCCTTTCTCCAATCCAACTGCTCGATAACATGCGAAAACTTCGACAACTCCTCAGCAGAGTGACGAAGTGTCATATCAAACAAAACCTCTTTGTCCTCAAACAAAGCAGCCTTTGTTGATGTTGAACCGGGATTGATAGCTAAAATTTTATAACTCATACTTTACTAACCTTATATATTAAAACCTAAATCTATTTATCAAAAAAAGGAGTGACCCCAAAGCCACTCCTCTCATTTTCTACTATTTAGCAGCGAGACAAGCGAGTGCTATAGAGTATAGCTTACTCAAGCTGGTGTCGCCTCTGGATGTAAGGACGCAAGGAACTTTTGTACCCACAACCATCGCAGCCAACTCACTCTTGCAGATGTAAGTTGCCGACTTGAAGAATACATTTGCCGACTCGATATTTGGGAACAACAAGCAGTCTGGGTCTCCAGCGATAGATGAACCAGTCACCTTCTTGTGCTCAGCAACCTCTTTGTAAAGAGCTACGTCCAACGAAAGAGGACCATCCAACTCAACGTTGCCCAACTGACCGCGATCAGCCATCTTAGCCAAGATTGCGCTCTCGTAAGATGAAACTACAGATGGCAATACCTGCTCCGAAGGTGCGATACAAGCGATCTTTGGCTTCTCCACACCGATCAACTTAGCTGTTGTAGCGAGGTAGCTCACCAACTTCATCTTTTGCTTGAAGTCTGGAAGTGGAATAACAGCGATGTCTGAGATTGTAAGCAACTTGTGGTAAGCTGGCATCTCGACGATTGTAACGTGGCTCAACACACCCTTTGGAGGGAACATACCTGCATCTTTGTTCAAGATACCGCGCATGTATTTGTCTGTAGAGACCAAACCCTTCATAAGTACATCTGCGTCACCTGCAACTACAGATGCTACCGCGCGACGTACACAAGCAACGTCCGAAGCCTCGTCGATGATCTGGAACACATTGACATCAATGTTCTCCTCCTCACAAACCTTCTCGATTGTCTTTTTGTCTCCGAAAAGAGTAGCCTCAACAATACCCTCTTTGTATGCTGCATAAACAGCCTCCAAAGTGTGTGAATCTTGGCCATAAGCTACAGCCAAACGTTTCTTGCCGCCTTTGCGTGCAGCAATGACGATGTCTGATAATTTCTTTATCATTATTTTAGTTTTTTAAGTTAATGTTACTTCAAGATGTTGTATGTGTCGGTTGCTATCACCATCTCCTCGTCGGTCTCGATCATAGCGATCTTGACCCTAGATGTTGGTTTAGAGAGTATGATATCTTCGTTGCGCGCCTTGTTAATCAAATCAACATCTGCCTCAACGCCCATAAACTCCATATTGGTGCTCACCACACGCTTTAGGTTGTGTGAGTTCTCGCCCACACCTCCCGTAAATACGATAAGGTCCAAACCGCCCATGATTGCAGCATACTGAGCCACGAATCTCTTCACGCGCGAATAGTGCATATCGCGAGCGATAATTGCAATCTCATTACCCTTGTCATATTCATCGTCGATATCGCGCATGTCGCTCGAAATCTTTGTCAATCCAAAAACTCCAGAGTTCTTATTCAACATAGAGTTCAACTCTCCATATGTCATACCCTCTTTCTCGCCGATGTAGAGCGCAGCGCTCACATCCATGCTTCCGCTACGAGTACCCATCACAAGTCCATCGAGTGGTGAGAATCCCATAGATGTGTCAAAAGACTCACCATTGAGGATTGCCGTTACCGAACCTCCGTTACCTACGTGGCAAGTTACGATCTTTGAGTTATAGAAATCTAGCCCAGCCAACTTAGCCGCCTTTTGAGCTACGAATTTGTGGCTCGTACCGTGGAAACCATACTTCCTCACGCGGTACTTCTCATAATACTCATATGGGATTGCATATAGGTAGTTCATCGCAGGGATCGTTTGGTGGAACGATGTGTCGAACACCGCCACTTGGTTGATGCCGGGCAACACCTTGTCGATAGAGAGTATACCCTCCAAGTTTGCTGGGTTGTGAAGAGGGGCGATCTCGAAGAGTTGGCGGATCTTATCTTGAACATCTGCGTCAACCAAAACGCTCTCTTGGAAGAACTCACCACCATGAGCCACACGATGGCCCACAGCCTTCACCTCGTCGAGAGATTTAATCACACCATGGTCAGCATCTAGGAGTGCGGCCAAAACAACGCGGATTCCCTCCGTGTGGTCTGGGATAGGTTGGTTGGCTGTGCATACAGCTTTGCCCACTGGTTTGTGGGTAAAGACAGCTTCACCGGGGCCGATGCGCTCGATTATACCTTTTGCTAATAGAGTAGAGTTTTGGTCATCCTTATCAATCACTTGATATTTGATCGACGAACTACCACAGTTTAGTACTAGAATTACCATAATGTTTTTTTGTTTGACGTTATTATTATTTTACCATTTTTTTACGACCCACCGCCGATAATATATAAAACCTACCGCCGATTATACAGAAAACCCACCGCCTTGCAACAAAAGTATGTAAAAAAGTTGAATTTATCACACTTAAGAGAGAGGTTTTTTTTATTTTTTTTGTTGTTATTTGAGTAACACTCAACGCTTTATCACAATGCCCTAATTATGAATTATTTACATATTTTTAACACTTAAAATGCAATTATACGACCCCTACATGGAACCTAGCTAAAATAATTTCACTTTTCTCGTCATTGCGGATCGGAGTCCGCAATGACGAGGCTGTTGGCCCCCCTGAGCTACTCTTGGGGGTCATCACCGCGCTTGGTGACCACTCCAATCACATCTTCGATCACACCCTCGATCTTCGACACAGCCGAGATCGTGGCTCTATTGGTGAGGCTATCTATGTCGCTATGGTGGGTCACACCGCGCTGATAGGGGTAGATTAAGATGAAGTTCATATTGGCGAAATAGGTGTCGATATAGAATGGTATATGCTCCATATTTTCGTCATACGAGGGGTTGTACTTCTTGCTCAACACAAATATCAACCCATCGTTGGGCTTGAGGTCCTTGCCTATAATCAATATATCTTGATACCTCGCATATGCGTTTAGCTTGATAGGGAGCTCCACCTTTTTGTTTATACGCTCCAAAATCTTCACCGTCTTGGGGTCGGCATAGACCACCGCACTCGACCCTGTGGAGCGCAGCAGATTCCATATCCTCACGATCCACGCCCTAAATCCCAACTCATTTTCGGCATTGGGTGGGATAATCACCACATGGCGTTTGATGGTCTCCACAGGCTGCGCCGAACGATACATAAAGGTTGTGACGCTACTGCTCTTCATCGAATCATCGAAGATCTTATTTATGAGTGTCCCCTTGCGGAACTTCTCGCTGTCGACCGCCAACACCAAGTCGCTGATCTCCGACTCCTTAATCATATTGAGGATTCCACTCGTGTAGCTCACGTCGTATCGGATGTTGGTCTCTATCGAACGATCCATCGCTGCGGCACACTGTATCGCGCGCTCAAAAATCTTTTTGGCTTTGGCCACCTGCTCCGACTCATCCTTGCTCTCGCCCACAACAGCCGACACAGACACCGTACTGTTGCTTTGGGCTGGGACAATAAGGTTGGTGAACGACACAAGTTCGTTGGTGCTCTCGATGTCGTTTATGGGCAGAAGTATACGCTCCACATCGTCGCTGCTGGTGTCCAGATCTATCTGCTCGTTCATCGAGATGCGGTAGGCTCCTCTCTGGGCCGAGAATGACGCTATGGTGCAGGTGATAAAGATCATCACAATGGTACCATTCAACACGCTATCGTCAAAGAGGCGGATCTCCTCGCCCGAGGGTGTGTGGCCCAAGATTATATTGTAACCCACCAACACAACAGCCAGAGTTGCTGCGGCACGTGCGTTGCTAAGTCCAAAGATCAGAGTTCGCTCGTCGGATGTATACCCAAAACTCTTCTGCCCCAACCACGAAGCGGCATACTTCGCAACGGTGGCCATCGTGGTCATTATAAATGCCACGTAGAGGGTGTTCCAATCCGAGATAAAGACCCTATAGTCGATCAACATTCCCACGCCGATCAAAAAGAAGGGGATAAATATAGCGTTGCCGATAAACTCAATGCGGTTCATCAACGCCGATGAATGGGGGATCAAGCGGTTGAGTGCCAGTCCTGTAAACAATGCGCCGATGATACCCTCGATCTCGACCACTTCGGCTAGCGAAGCGCCCAAAAAGACCATAAACAATATAAAGACATATTGGGTCAAACCATCCGAGACGCTCTTCAAAAATAGGCGCGTGACGATGGGGAAGCCGATAAAAATAACCGCCGCAAAGATCGAGAGCGATGCTGCAAATTTAATCCAAAAGATTGCATCCACCGCCCCTTTGGTGGTCTCGACAACCACAGCCAACACCAACAACGCCAATGTCTCGGCGATCACCGTACCTCCGATTGTGACCGTTACGGCTCTGTTGCGCTTAACTCCCAACTTCGAGATGATAGGGTAGGCCAGCAGCGTGTGCGAGGCGAACATACTCGCCATGAGGATCGAGGTTTTGAGCGAAAAATCGAGTAGGTAGAGTCCCGTGCCTATTCCGATAGCCATCGGGATAATGAAGGTGTAGAGCCCAAAGACCAAGCTCTTGGCTCGGCTCTTGACAAATTCGTTCATGTCGATTTCGAGACCAGCGAGGAACATGATGTACAATAACCCAGCGGTACCCGACAGCACGATTCCATTGTCGCGCAACACCAAGTTAAGCCCATGGGGGCCGATTATGGCACCAGCGATTATGAGCCCCAGAATGTGGGGTATGCGGATCTTGTTGAACAGCAACGGTGCAAAGAGGATGATCGAGAGGATGACCAAGAATTTCAACACAGGGCTATCTATTGGGGTCTGAAAAAGAGAGTGGGAATATAGTATGTTGAGCATCGGCAAATTCTGTGTTAAGAGTGAAAAAAATAAATATTTATTGTGGAGCTAAGGTAGTTAAATTTGTTTGATTTCGCAATAGCCGCCCTCACAAACTTAACCAAGAATCTTATTTTTGGCATAAAGGGGATTAAGAGAGTTAAAAAAAGTAAAAAAAGTGGGGCGGTCCCAATAAAATTGATTATATTTGCGAATTAAAATGTACATATGTGAAAATGGGGGGATTAACCTCCCAATATTATAAATTTATTAGAGAGTCTTACACTAACAGACAAGACGATGGCTACCGAAAATCTTATCCCTTCTGCTCAAGATGAGCTTATCAGCACAGCTGATGATATGCAAACAGCGATTTCGACTAACGAGGTTGCAACACCTACAGAGATTGAGGGCCCTGAGCCCGAAACCCAAAATGACGACCTCGACCTCGTAAGTGAGGGCGAAACCTCCGACTCCGCAGAGGAGACTTTCGCTGGCAAGAGCAAGGGTGAATTGGTTGATCTTTTGGCCAAAGTTCTCGAGAGTGAACCTATACAGTCGTTGCGTCGCACAGTGGAGGCGATCAAAATCGCATTCTACAAGTTGCATCGTGCCGAGGTAGACGATCAGCGCAAAGCGTTTGTCGACGAGGGTAAGGGAGAGGCTACGGATTTTGTCCCCGCGGTAGACGAATCTGAGCAAAAGCTCAAAGGGCTACTCAAAGAGTATCGCACGAAGCGCGATGAGTTTGTGGCCAATGCCGAGGGTATCAAAGAGGCAAACCTCAAGATTAAGTTGCAGATCATCGAGGAGCTAAAGGATTTGGTCGCTTCGGATGAGACTCTAAACCACACATTCCCTAAATTCCGCGAGTTGCAAAACCGTTGGAAGGAGACTGGCGGTGTGCCAGTACAAGATGTTAAGGATCTGTGGGAGAGATACCACCTCCACACGGAGCACTTCTACAACTTCATCAAGATCAATAAGGAGCTCAGAGACCTCGACCTAAAGAAGAACTTGGAGCAAAAAGTTATGCTTTGTGAGCAGGCTGAGATGTTGAGCTCGGAGAGTTCGGTGGTTGAGGCGTTCCGCAAACTCCAAAAGCTACACGATAGCTGGCGAGAGACGGGTCCTGTGGCCAATGAGCTTAAGGATGAGATATGGAGCCGATTCAAAGAGGCTTCGAGCCAAATCAATAAACTCCACCAAGACTACTTCGGGCAGATCAAGGGCGAGCAGGTCAAAAACTTGGAGCTCAAAGAGGCGTTGTGTGTGCGTGCCGAGGAGCTTTTGGCCAAGGGATGTGCGTCGCACAAGGAGTGGAACAAGGCGAGCGATAAGCTCCTCGAGCTCCAAAAAGAGTGGAAGGGAATTGGCTTTGCCCCCAAGAAGGATAACAACAAGATATATGACCGTTTCCGCATGATCTGCGATAAGTTCTTCGAGGCGAAGCGTGAGTTCTATGTGTCGCAAAAGAGCGAGATGGAGCAAAACCTAGCCCTAAAGACCCAAATCTGTGAGCGTGCAGAGGCTCTCGCACAGAGTGAGGATTGGAAGGCTACGACCGACCAGATCATTGTATTGCAAGCAGAGTGGAAGGGTGTAGGTGCTGTGTCGCAGCGCTACTCGGACCAAATATGGAAGAGATTCCGCGCGGCGTGCGATAGCTTCTTCGAGAAAAAATCATCGCACTTCTCGTCACAAGATAGCGAGCAGGATACAAACCTTAAGGCCAAAGAGGCTTTGTTGAAGGAGATGGCGGAGTGCGACATCGTGGCTCAGGGAGGTTTCGACGCGATCAAAGCATATCAACGTAAGTGGAGCGAGATTGGATTTGTGCCTATCAAACAAAAAGATAGTATCGCCAAAAAGTATAAGGAGGTTGTCGATGGATTGTTCACAACCCTCAGAGGTCAAGAGCGCGACCGTTCGATGAACCGCTTCAAAGATAAAATATCTACAATGAAGGGTTCGGGAGACAACCGTGTGAAGGGTGAGAGAGAGCGTCTATACAACAAGGTTAAACAGTTGGAGGGTGAGATTGCCCTTCTGGAGAACAATATCGGATTCTTCTCTAAGTCGAAGGGCGCAGAGTCTATGATTGCCGATGTGAACCGCAAGATCGAGAAGGCGCGTCAAGAGATGGCCGACACAATCGCAAAGGTTAAGCTAATCGACAAAGGCGCGCTCTAAGGAGTTAGGAGTTGAGAGTTAGGAGTTGTTACATATATTAATATGTGTAGCACACAAAGTATAAAAGAGAAAAAAGAGAAAAGTATGAAATTGGAGAGATCAAAATATATCTTCGTAACGGGCGGTGTAGCGTCATCATTGGGTAAGGGTATTATTTCTGCATCGTTGGCACGTCTGCTTCAAGCGCGTGGTTACTCGGTGACGATCCAGAAATTGGACCCATATATCAATGTTGACCCCGGAACGCTTAACCCATATGAGCATGGAGAGTGTTACGTAACGGAGGATGGAGCAGAGACAGATTTGGATTTGGGACACTACGAGCGTTTTACCTCGATCCATACTTCGAAGATGAATAACGTGACCACAGGAAAGATCTACCAGAGTGTGATTGAGAAGGAGCGTAAGGGTGAGTTCTTGGGCAAAACTGTACAGGTGATCCCCCATATCACAGACGAGATCAAGCGTCGAATCCAGATCTTGGGTAAATCCAGACAATACGATGTGATTATCACGGAGATCGGTGGTACGGTCGGAGATATCGAGTCACAGCCATTTATCGAGTCTATAAGACAGCTTCGCTACCAATTGGGCGCTTCGAACACTGCGCTTGTCCACTTGACATTGATCCCCTATATGGCAGCCTCGGGTGAGCTTAAGACCAAACCTACGCAGCACTCTGTAAAGATGTTGTTGGAGAATGGTTTGCAGCCCGACATTTTGGTTTTGCGCTCAGAGCATCCCCTTTTGCCCGATGTGAAGCGCAAAGTGGCATTGTTTTGTAACGTAGATGCAGATGCCGTGATGGTGTCGATCGACGTACCTACAATATATGAGGTGCCTTTGAAGATGTACGATCAAAATCTCGACAAGGTTGTCTGCACAAAGCTCGGGTTGGACGTTTCGGGTGAGCCAGATATGGTTAAGTGGACAGAGTTCGTTCAGAGGGTTAAGAACCCACAGAAGTTCATCGAGATCGCTTTGGTGGGAAAATACACCGAGCTTCCCGATGCCTACAAGTCTATCACAGAGTCATTTATCCACGCTGGAGCGTCGAACAACTGCAAGGTGAAGCTAACCTACGTAAACTCCGAGAAGCTCAACGAGAACACTATCGAGGAGGCTTTGGGTACAAAGGCTGCGATCTTGGTTGCTCCGGGTTTTGGTAACCGCGGAATCGAGGGAAAGATCTTGGCGGTTAAGTATGCACGCGAAAATAAGATCCCATTCTTGGGAATATGCTTGGGTATGCAATGTGCGGTGATTGAGTTCGCGCGCAATGTATTGGGTCATGCAGATGCTCACTCGAGCGAAATGAACCCAATGACATCGCACCCTGTGATCGACATCATGGAGGAGCAAAAGGGTGTGACCGAGAAGGGAGGTACTATGCGTTTGGGTGGTTATCCATGTGCCCTAACCGAGGGGTCAAAGGTTGCCGAGGCTTATGCTTCGACATCTATTGTCGAGAGACATCGCCACCGCTATGAGTTCAACAGTAACTATCGCAACGATTACGAGGCGGCAGGAATGGTTGCAGCAGGTGTGAATCCCGAGACAAATTTGGTGGAGGTTGTCGAGATCAAAGATCACCCATGGTTCGTGGGTACTCAATACCACCCCGAGTACAAGAGTACGGTTCTCAATCCCCATCCACTCTTTGTGGCGTTTGTTAAGGCGGCACTCACAAGGAATGAGGAGATGACAAAGAGCGATTGTTGTAAATCTACAGAGGAGTAATTTATATATAAACTTGGAATAAAGGAAGAATGAACAAAAATTCTATTTGGGCGATAGCTATTATAGTTTTACTATTTGCAGGTTTCGCCTATATCAACTACAAAGAGAACACACGATACCAAATTGAGCTGGCTGAGTATGAGGCTCGTATGGCAATTTTGGAGGAGCAACAAGCACAAAAAGTGGCTGAAGAGACACTTCTTATGGGCGAGATCACCGAGTTCTCGGACTCTACGGCTGTAGCTATGCAGAGAGCCAAGAGTGTAATGGCGATCGGAGAGTCGCTCACCGAGGCAAAGATCGCACAACCCGAAGTTGTCACTTTGGAGAATGACGTTATGACAATTGAGTTGACATCGAAGGGTGCTCAACCAAAGGGTGTCACGCTCAAAAACTATACCAAGTATGCACCCAAGGGTGAGCGCACTTTGTTGATCGAGATGTTCGACCCTGCTTCGGCTAAGATGGATATGTCGTTCTATATTCGCAATGGGTTCAACAACGTCAAGATCAACACGGTCGACTATACTTTTAAGACTCTACCTACCCAAACTGTTGAGGGGGGGCAGCGTCAGATCTTTATGCTCGACTTCGAGGGGGGCGCATCGGTGGAGTATATCTACACCCTCTACGACACTGAGGATGAGAGCCGCGACTATATGTTGGATTTCGATGTTAAGTTCAACAATATGGCTCCAATCATGGCCTCGCAATCATCTGTGGCTTTGGATTGGACCAACACCACATACCAAAACGAGAGAGGTTTCTCGAACGAGAACACCTACACAACTCTTTCGTACCTCATCGAGGGCGAGAATAGCATAGACGAATTGGGTGTGAGCACAGAGTCGAAGAGCAAGAAGGTTACAGATCCGATCAGTTGGATTGGATTTAAGCAACAGTTCTTCTCGTCGGTTTTGATCTCTAAAACTCCCTTTGCGTCGTCAGATATGTCGTTCGCGACAGACAAAGAGAACTCGGGCTACATAAAGAGTTTTGCGTCGGTGATGACACTTCCATACGACGTTACGAGCGAGAGCTATAGCTTCGGATTGTTCTATGGTCCGAACCAATATTATGTATTGAAGGGTACCAACGACCTAGGCTACGGAGATCTACATATGCAGGACCTTATTCCACTCGGCTGGGGAATCTTCGGCTGGGTCAATAAGTGGTTTGTGATCCCTGTATTCGACCTGCTCAGAGAGTTTATATCGAGCTTTGGACTTATCATCTTGATCCTCGCTATTTTGATTAAGTTGGTAATCTCGCCTATGACCTACACAAGCTACATCTCGATGGCCAAGATGCGCGTGCTCAAACCCGAGGTGGACGAGATCGCTGCTAAATATCCCAATAAGGATGATGCTATGAAGCGTCAACAAGCTACCATGGAGCTATACAAGAAGGTGGGTGTCAACCCTATGGGTGGATGTATACCGATGTTGATCCAGATGCCGATCATCATCGCTATGTTCCGCTTCTTCCCCGCCTCAATCGAGCTTCGCGACCAATCGTTCTTGTGGGCGCACGACTTGTCGTCGTACGATAGTATCTTGCAGTTGCCATTCAATATCCCATTCTATGGCGACCATGTGAGTCTCTTTGCTCTGCTTATGACAGTTGTGATGTTCTTCTACTCGAAGATGAACTACGACCAATCGTCGTCGCAGGCAAATATGGCAGGTATGAAGTTTATGATGGTCTATATGATGCCAGTGATGATGTTGTTGTGGTTCAATAGCTACTCGAGCGGATTGTGCTACTACTACTTCTTGGCCAATGTGTTGACAATCGCGCAGACGGTTTTGATCCGTAGAATGGTGGACGACAACAAGATCCACGCGATCTTGAAGGCCAATGCTGCAAAGAAGCGCAACCCAAAGAAGTCTAAGTTCCAACAGCGCTACGAAGCTATGTTGGCCGAGGCGGAGGCTCAAAGAGCAAATAACAAAAAGAAATAATATCGAGAGGAGATAGTATCGAAAGGATATATAACCAAGAAGAGAAAATTAGAAAAAGAAAAGATATATAATTATGACACAAGAGGAGTTATTCAAAAAGCTAATTGCACACTGCAAAGAGTATGGATTTGTTTTTCCATCGAGCGAGATCTATGATGGTCTAGGCGCTGTGTATGATTACGGCCAAAATGGAGTTGAGCTAAAGAACAATATCAAGAAGTATTGGTGGGATTCGATGGTTAAGCTACACGAAAATATCGTGGGTTTGGACGCTGCAATCTTTATGCACCCACGCACTTGGGAGGCTTCGGGCCACGTAGGTGCTTTCAACGACCCATTGATCGACAACAAAGATTCGAAGAAGCGCTATCGTGCCGATGTGCTTGTCGAGGAGTGGTTGGCTAAGCAAGACGATAAGATCCAAAAAGAGGTGGAGAAGGCTCGCAAGAGATTCAAGGAGAGCTTCGATGAGGAGCAGTTCCGCGCAACTTCGCCTCGCGTGTTGGAGATCGCTGAGAAGCGCAACGCTACACACAAACGTTTCGCCGACGCTCTCAACGCCAACGACTTTGAGGAGGTACGCCAAATAATCCTCGACTGCGAGATCGTATGTCCAATCTCTGGCACACGCAACTGGACAGATGTACGTCAATTCAACTTGATGTTCTCGACACAGATGGGTGCAACTTCGGAGGGTGCCAACACAATCTACCTTCGCCCCGAGACTGCGCAGGGAATCTTCGTGAACTTCCTCAATGTACAGAAAACAGGCCGCATGAAACTTCCATTTGGAATCGCTCAGATCGGTAAGGCTTTCCGCAACGAGATCGTGGCGCGTCAGTTTATCTTCCGCATGAGAGAGTTCGAGCAGATGGAGATGCAGTTCTTCATGCGCCCCGGCGAGGAGATGAAGTGGTGGAACGAGTGGAAGGAGACACGTATGGCATGGCACAGAGCTTTGGGCTTTGGAGATGCAAACTACCGCTTCCACGACCACGATAAGTTGGCTCACTACGCCAACGCTGCGGCCGACATTGAGTATAACTTCCCCTTCGGATTCAAGGAGGTTGAGGGTATCCACTCACGTACAGATTTCGACTTGGGTAGCCACCAAAAATTCTCGGGCAAGAAGATCCAATACTACGATCCCGAGACCAAGGAGAGCTATGTTCCTTATGTTGTCGAGACCTCTATCGGTGTGGACCGTATGTTCTTGCAGGTTATGTCTGCTTCGTACAAAGAGGAGCAAATGGAGGGTGGAGATACACGCGTTGTGTTGAGCTTGCCACCATCATTGGCCCCAACCAAAGTGGCGGTGATGCCTCTTGTTAAGAAGGATGGACTTCCAGAGGTTGCGCGCCAGATCATCGACTCTTTGAAGTATGACCACATTGTGGCATATGACGAGAAGGATTCAATCGGTAAGAGATATCGTCGCCAAGATGCAGTGGGAACACCTTTCTGCGTTACGGTAGACCACCAAACAGTCGAGGATGGCACGGTGACACTTCGTCATCGCGACACAATGGCCCAAGAGCGCGTAGCGATCTCGGAATTGCCATCAATTGTCGACAATGCAGTCTCTTTGCGTCACCTATTTTCGAAGATCAAAGCGTAAGGTTTGGGACGAATTCTCGCAATAGATTATGGAGTTAAGCGTACGGGGGTTGCTGTGAGTGACCCCCTACGACTTATAGCTGGCGGACTCGATACCCTCGATACCAAAACCCTCGAGAGGTGGGTAGTGGAGTATTGCTCCAAAAACGATGTCTCGACAATAGTTGTCGGCATGCCCAAACATACCAACAGCTCGGAGCCCTCGCAGACGTGGAAATATATCGAACCACTCGTGCATCGTCTCAAAAGGGCCCACCCCACAATAGATGTCGTGCTCTACGACGAGAGATACACCTCGGTGCTCGCTCAACGCACGATATTGGAGAGTGGAATAGGTAAAATGGCGCGTCGCAACAAAGCCCTTGTCGATAAGGTGTCGGCAACCATAATCCTCCAAAGCTACATGGAGAGCCGCGAGTATAAGAGCGGAATTTAATCTCCCCAAATAACCCTACAATGTAATAAATACCCTATATTATGATCTATCCAATTGTAATTTATGGATCTCCCGTACTACGCAATGAGTCGGAAGATATAGATAACACATATCCCGATGTGAAAAAACTTATCGAGGATATGTATGCCACCCTCGAAGTGTGCGAGGGGGTGGGTCTCGCTGCTCCCCAAATAGGTAAAAATATCCGCCTCTTTATAGTGGATTGTACCCCTTGGGCCGATAATAACCCCGAACTAGCGGAGTATAAAAAGGTCTTTATCAATGCCGAGATATATGAGGAGTCGGAGCAGACAGATACATTCGAAGAGGGGTGCTTGTCGCTACCCGGTATTCACGAAAATGTACGCCGCCCAATAGCAATTAAGATGCGCTACCTAGACGAAAATTTCGTCGAGCACGACGAGGAGTTCACAGGCCTCCCTGCGCGTGTTATACAACACGAATATGACCATATAGATGGAATGGTCTTTACCGACCACCTAGCCCCCATCAAACGAAATATGCTCAAATATAAACTCACAAATATGGCCAAAGGTAAATACCGCTGCTCATATAAAACAAAGTAAGTGTTTTTCGGAGGCTATTTGGCTGTTATTTAAGAGGCTGAGTTTGGAGGCTTTTTTTAGAGGCTGGACTGCCCTAACAGCGGGCGGCCGCACAGCAAGCTGTGATTTGTCCTCCTTGCGGTTGGTGTTTGGTTGCTGCGAGCGCGGAAGTTCACCTTGCGGTGAACGTATAATATAAAAATAGTGTCACGAACCTTGAAAGTAAACTTTCGGTTCGTGGCACTATTTTTATATTACCCCCTCTCGGGGTTCTCCGCGCACGCACCAACCCAACCGAGCGATAACATGTGAAAGTTTTTGCCCATTCACCATTAAATATTTAAATTTCACGCTTTAGCGAGAAAACGGCTCGCGGCCGCAACACACAAAGCGCAAGGAAAAACAAATCACAGCTTGCTGTGCGCCCGCCGGCGTGAGGCAGTCCTCGGTAAAGATGGCAACCCAGCCTCTTAAAAACAGCCACTCAAAACAGTCACTAAACGCTCTCTTTAAATCACAAATCTGGTCACATGGAATGCGACAAATGCGAGGATCCAAGCCACGCTTGTTGAGTAGATGATTGAGAAGAGCACCCAACGGACTCTATTTGTCTCGCCATATATCGCGGCGAGGGTACCTGTACAGGGGAAGTAGAGCAGCACGAAGATCATGAATGCGATAGCTGAGGGGAGTGTAAAGTCGTCGGCTATGGCATCTGCTTCGTCGCCCTCGGTAATTTGATTTTCGGTTTCGTAGAGCACGCCCATTGTACTCACAATAATCTCTTTAGCGGCTATTCCCGACAGCAGCGATACGCTCGCGCGCCAATCGAGCCCTATGGGTTTGACGACAGGTTCGGTCACGCGACCTATCTGGCTGAGGTACGATTCGGGGGCTTGGGGTGAGTCATCGGCTCCAGCTGGGAAGTAGTCCAGTGCCCAGATTATAGCCGAGGCGAGGAGGATGATTGTTCCTATTCGTTTGATATATCTCTCGCATTTGTACCACAGCTGCTTAACCACCGATTTGAGGGTCGGCATGCGGTAGGGTGGGAGTTCGAGGATAAGGGCTGTATCACGCCCTACGGTGATAAATCTCCTGAGAACGAGGGATGTTGCCACAGCCACAATGATTCCCAAAACATAGAGGCTCGTGACAGCTAGGGCTCCATATTGGGGCAGGAAGGTTCCAGCCATCAAGATAAAGACAGGGAGACGAGCGCTACACGACACAAAGGGGTTGATAAGGATTGAGATAAGTCTACTCTTGCTATCTTCGATTGTGCGCGTGGCCATAATGGCTGGTACATTGCAGCCAAAGCCCATAAGCATAGGGATAAAGGCGTGTCCATCGAGCCCTACATATCTCATGAGTCGATCCATGATAAAGGCGGCGCGAACCATATATCCCGAGGCCTCGAGAAATACAATAAATAGGTATAGGATAATGATATTGGGGAGGAAAACCAACACTCCGCCAGCTCCTCCAATCACGCCATCGACAATGAAACTTCTCAGCCATCCATCGCTCATATGTGTGCCAGCCATCTCGCCCAACATCTCTATGCCCATCTCTATCCACTCTTGGGGATAGGCTCCGAGGGTAAATGTCGCGCTAAAGGTGAGCCACATAAGAAGAATAAATATCGGGAATCCCAACCATTTGTTGGTCACCAAGCGATCCACCTTGAGGGTAAAGTCCTCTCCCTGAGTCCTCTCCACATTCTGTTTGAGGGTGCGGCCGAGCAGCTCGTCTATAAATAGATATTTGCGACTTGTGATCTCTGTGGGGATATCTATTTGGTCCTCACGTTGGATATGGTCCACCGAGTGTTCGCGGATTTGGCACCACTCATCGTAGCTCGCAAAGCGCTTAAGTGTCTGCTCCACCTGCTCGTCGCTCTCCAACATTTTGAGCGCCCAGTACCTCAGAGGGAACTGCACGGGGAGATCCTCCTTGGCGAACGACTCCATCAGCTTGCCAACCTCCTTCTCGAGGTGTTCGCCGTAATTAACCTCCACATGGGGGTAGGGGCGACCACTACCTTCGATGAGCTCCACGATCTTGTCGAGCAGGAGCGTTGTCCCCTTAGCGTTCTTGGCCACAACGGGTACCAGAGGCATACCCAAGCTCTCCGACATCTTCTCTACATCTATCTCCTCGCCCCTCTCCTGCAACTCATCATACATATTGAGTGCACCGATGACCCTCACATCGCGATCCATAAGGTCGGTGGTGAGGTAGAGGTGACGTTTGATATTGGATGCCGAGATAACATTGACCACAACATCTGCCGACCCCTCGCGGAGGAACTGCTGCACATATCTCTCCTCGGCCGAATATGCCGACAAAGAGTAGGTCCCCGGGAGATCTATGATGTTGATCCTGTAGCCTTTATAATGAAAGTGTCCGACCTTTTGGGTCACCGTGACACCGCTGTAGTTTCCGACCCTCTCTTGACCACCCGACAGGGCATTGAACAGAGAGCTCTTGCCACTGTTGGGGTTACCAATCAGCACTACATCTATTGTGTTTGCCTTGGTTGTTGGCTGGCTCCACCCTGCCGATTGGCACGATGCTTTGTTGCACTGACGACCACATCCACCAACCATGCAATCTGGGTTCTGGTGCGGTAGTGGCTCGCGACTAACCTCAATAACAGATGACTCCCCCTCTCTGAGCGAGAGCTCATAGCCCATAATCCCAAAGGTCGTGGGGTTGCCTAACGGTGAGGTAAAGAGAGATTCAATCTTCTGACCCCTGACAAAACCCATCTCTGTGAGTCTCTTGCGAAACGAGTTGCTACCTCCGATCTTAAGGATATAGCCGCTTTCACCTATTTTTAAATCCGTCAACTTCATATCTCGCAAAGGTAGGTATTGATATTCAAATTTACAATACCTACTTATTGCTATTGAATTACTTTTTTTGTAATATTAAGAGGCTAGTGGTTGTAGTCAGAGCCTCTGACCAAAAGCAAAAAAACAGCCAAAGGCCTTTAAATATCGTCGACGCTATATACGTAATCGAGGAGTTTACCTGTTTCGAACTTCGAGTTATCCATTTTGGTATTGAACTGGTCGAGTTTAACGCGTTTATCGCTATCGAATGGGGGGATAAGGAGGTCGAAATTGAGGGCGAAGTTGATAGCCGATTCAAGGATCACCACGAGGGCCGATCGGCAGAGGGTCTCTGTGCCGAGGCTCTCGGCGCGCATGGAGTCTTGCCCTTTACCTTCGACGAAGAATTGGCGGTCGCTATTTATGAAGATGCGCCCTATGAGGTAGCCCTCATCTTGGTTGCGGTTAAACTTGAATGAGTCGGAGAGGAAGTTATAGATATTTATGACACCGAAATATCCATTCTTAGGGTTTTCCGAGACATACTCATTGCTCCAGATGGGGTGGTCGTTGTCGAACCTAAAGACATCGGTGCGCATTTGAAATATCAACACATCGTTGGCCACTTGGAGTTGAGCTTCGAACTTTCCGCGGTCGCGATACTCCAGCCTCACGCGTCTATCGAGTTTACCTTCGAGCTCATCGTCCATTTCGGACGCGAGTTCGAGGAGGGTATCTTTGAGCAAGTTGAGCGATGCGAAGCAGTTATCGAAAACCACCTGCTTAAGGCTTGATTTAGAGACTATAGTCTCGAGTATTTGGGTTCTTAGGCTCTCCATGATTTACTTCAGCTTTATTGTTTGGCCTACTTTGAGGCTATTTTTATCCTTTAAATTATTCATTCGGCATAGGGATTTGAGCCCTATACCATACTCTTGGGCTATTGAGCGTAGGGTCTCGCCCGACTTCACTGTATGTGTTTTGAGCTCTTTACCGCGCCATTTACTATCTTTTTTGGCTATGTAGATGATCTCTCCTCGAGTTATAGTTGCTTTACGCGAGAGGTCGTTGTACGAACGTAGGCGACGCTCCGAGAGGTCGAAGAACTCGGCTATCTGTTGGTAAGTATCGCCACCTTTGGATACGACATAGAAGACACCGTTGTTGCGATATACGTTGTATCCCTTGTGTGCGTTTATGGTCGCAGAGTAGTTGTTGGGGTCTATTCCCTCGCTCGATATAGCTGTCACGCCATTCTCAGCGCTCTCGAACCACCCCTCCGTCGATGCGCTTCCGCCGTGGAGGTTGGCATACTTTTGAATTCCATTTTTCTGATCCAAGAGGTGAAGGTCGCTATCCTCGATGATCTTGATTAGTCGCTCAGCATAGTCGGGAGCGGTGGCATATCCAGCCTTTTTGAGCCCTTTGGCCCACCCTTTGTAGTCCGACGACGAGAGGTCAAAGAGAGAGTCGTAGCGAGGTGAGCTGTCGAGGAATTCGGCATGGTCGCGGTATGACTCCTCGACACTTCCATATGCCCTAAAGCATTCATCCTTAGCGTCATCATCGTGATATACCTTGCCCCCAGTCCAGTTGCTTTTGCACTTGATGCCGAAGTGGTTATTGGATTTGGTCGAGAGCTGTGAGTTTCCCGAATTCGACTCCAAAATTCCCTGTGCCATGGTTATACTCGCAGGTATTCCATATCGTTCCATATGGGCCACAGCAATATGTTTGTACCTGTCGACATACTCCTGACGAGTTATGCGGCTTTGGGCCTCTGCGCTCCACGTCGCAATGGAGAGGGTCAAAGTGAGGGCTAATGATTTTAGCTTATTAAGTGAGATCATATTCGGTAATTTATTTCTCCAACAAAGGTACAAATTTTATGCGTAACTACAACGCTGCCTTTATAATTTCGCTCGCTTGGGCCGCCTGCTGCTTATACCCCTCGGGCTTGAAGTGGACATTGTTGGGGAGCTGATTGTCGGGGTTGGCCTTGGTGAGTGAGTATTGGTCGTCGACGATTATTTGAGGGAACTCCTTTAGCACCTCTTCGGCGAGTTGGTTGTATAGAGCATCATCCCCCACGTCGCGGCGAGGCACGCACTTCTCGGGGTAGTAGGATGTATTGGCCCATATCACCTTGGCCCCCGTGGCGCACATGCGACGCAACAACTTGCGAAGGTTGGCTTGATACTTTGCAGGGGGTACATCCTGCTGCTTGTCTCCAAATGTATATTTAAGGTCGTGGAGTCCGAAGTTTACATGTATCACATCCCACTTCATATCTCCCAACCAGAAGTCGATCTTGGCCATCGCCACCTCGGTACTGTTGGAGTTCTCGGGGATGCGGTATGTGTTGGCCACACCTGCCAACATCTCGCGCACATAGGGGGTGTAGTCTATAGATATCGAGGTGCCGATAATCAACACATTGGGGAGCTGAGGGTTATTCTCCGCGAAGGCCATGGCTGGGTTTTTCGATATAGGCTTGGCGATTGTCGTGGTCACGGTGCTCCACTCCTCTGCACTTAGATAATATTTTTTCGAGACATCGAGGCTAGGTTTTTCGGCCTTGCAGGTGACGTAGGCGGTGTCGCATCCCAACTCCGCGTCGGCCACTATCACGCGAACCTTGACTGGGTTGTTGTCTTGGAACTCCACCACATCGTAGTCCCCGATCTTGGAGATCGTCGCTGCACCCTCCATAACCACATAGTCGCGCGCTGAAACAGATATGTCGTTGACCAACGTTAGGAGCGAGGTTTTGAATAGATCATCTTCGACCTCCACATCTACGGTTTTAAACGATGTGATCTTAAGGCCATCCTTGGGGGTTTGTGACTGTGCAACGTGTGCACTCATAAGCAACACAACTGCTAAGGCTGCGGCAATAATAGTTTTAAATTTCATAACAGTAGTTTTTGCTGAATTCAACCTGCAAATGCAACTGAATTCATAGTTAATATTTGTTTGAATTTTTCATTTGGCGTGAGGTATCCGAGCCTTTTACGAGGTCG
>JBCQUO010000025.1:0-31315 GCA_047173955.1 Rikenellaceae bacterium | reverse complement strand
TGGCATATTGCTTCTTTGAGAAGAAGCCATCAATAAAATTTGAGGTTGAAAAGCCATCAGGACAGCTGGTCCTATTTTCGTAGCTGAAACTAACTTGAGAATGGAGTTGGTTGGGGTTGTATAACTCCAACTGGGAAATTGCATCCCAGCCGGAGTGTCTGACTCCTTAGTGAAATAGTGGTTGCTTATCCAAAATTCAGGTTTTCAATTAGTGAAAGAGGGATTTTTCATTTGCCCGATTATACTTTTATGCGGATAAAGTCGGGAATTTCGGCTATGTTCGTGGCCACTCAAAACAAAAGCGTACCGAGGTCACTATCAATCTCGGTACGCTTTTATTTGTGCGCTACTTGTGCGGAGAGTGGGTTACATGTTAAACACACCCGAATTCGCCACATCTGAGTTATAATATAGACACTCATTATCATCGTCTACTACATATGCAAATATTATGTAGTCTGTCCCAGACTCTAAACCATAACTATCATATATATCTTTATTAAAACCAACAATATTAGTGCCAGTTTCATATTGTACAGTTGGAGCCTTAGATAAAATATAACTTACCCTATCCGCATCCGTTGTGCAGGCTATAAATCCGCTATCATCACTCTTAATTACGCCACAATAGTACTCCACGGTTTTATCAGTTGGTGTAATAGTTGCAGAGATGACACCGTCACTACCATTGGCTTCAATAGTAACAGCAAACTCTACTGGTACCACTGTGATCGTATCATCTACCTCTGTGCCATTGCCCCAGCCGTTGATTGTAGCCTCTGAGACTATGACTTTTGTTGGGTCGATGGTGATGGTGCAGTAGTTGAACTTAGCTCGCTCGAATGGTATAGCAGCATCGCTTGTGTTGGTAATGACTGCTTGAGTGGTGTACTCTACGTCGCTAGCTGTGTAGGTGATGTCGATAGTCAATGTCGCACCTGACTCGAAGTCAAAAGGAAGAGTGTTTAGGCGAACCTCTACCATATCTGTGTCGTTTGCAAATTCGAAGTCATCTCCCGTAAGGGTCGCTGTGATAGTGCCGCCAGAGTTCATATTGCTTAAATACGCATTATTGTCGAAACTCCCCTTCATATCAACATCCATAGTGGTAGGCACACCGCTCAGCTTTACCTCAGTAATCGCATATGTAACCCCACTTCCTGCGTTTGTTATCTTAAAATAAAGAGCGAAGAAACCGCCTAAGTGTTTCATGTAGGGCGTAGCATCCGAAACCGAGCCATCCGAAACATCCGAAACATCAATCAACTCATCGCTCATCATATAGAGTTTCCCAAGGTCGCCATCTTGCTCCGATATGTCGATTGGGTATGTGTCGTTGGTAAATGTAGTACTCCCATCATACGGCGAAATAACACGGATTTGAGTTGCATCCGTAGCAACCTCACCTGTAAAGGTAGACATATCTGCATCGAAACCCTCCTCAGCTATCGTGAACTCAGAGAAATAAGTGCAGCTGCTGTTGTGCCAAACAGAAACTTTATCATTCTCTTCCCACACGAACTCCCAACTGGTCTCGCTAGAGTTCGCTTCGTCTACCGCAATACGAGTATCTACCTCACCCGAAGATATGGGTATGGTAATAGTTTTGAGTCCATTGTTTGCCTCTGGGGTATCGGCCATCTCCTCTGTGCTACAAGCCGAGAAGAGTGCCAAAGAGGCTAGTATCATTAATTTTTTCATAACATTTCAATGTTTTATCTTAAATAATCCGAAAGGTTGCTACCTGCACCTCCACTCTCATTAAGTACAGCTCCCTCAATCTCTATCTCAATAACCTCAATTTGAGGCGCTTCGTAATTCGTTTTCATATCTTTTGATCTCTTTTAATTATCATTTAATCAACATTTGTTTCCCCTACGGTAATTTCGTACTTATACTCGTAGCCGCTCTGCCATGCAGTGGTAGTGATGGGGTAGATGTATATGTCGCCATCAGCTGTAACCCATAGTTGTACGTTGCCCGAGACCTCTGCCATTGGGATTAGGTAGGCAGTGACTTTGCTATCCTCTATTGTGAGGGTTATATCTGCTGTGCTCTGATCCGAAAATTGCTCAGTCGTACTCGTAATGCCGAACTCCGCCTTTGCATAAGCCCCTTTAAGTGTTACTGTAGCGTCATCTAACGATGTCACTTCAGTTCCGTCTGCCGTGAGTTCAAAGGTCACCTTGGGAAGCATATGCGTAAATTTCAACTCTACATCTGCGTCATTCGTTGTCTCTGTTGCCCACAATAGAGGGGTGCTACAACCATCCGCGAGATCAATAGAGATTGTTTCACCTTGATCTGCGATATATGGATGGTAGGCGTAGTAGGTTCTTGTGTTATAATCTTCGAGGGGTATAAGTATTTTCCCACTCTCGTTGGTCATTGCTCCAGTCGAGGTGTTATAGATTGAGAACTTAAGGTTCGCCTCGCCATCTTGATCGGTGAATATTCCAATCTCGTCGGTTGAATCCCACGCACAGTCGTCACTGCTCGACACACGTGTTGCGACCCCAGCCGAGAAGGTAATCTCGTCACCCGATGGGGTGGTAGTGGTGGTCTCTTCTTTGGTACAGCCGATTGCCGCAAGGGCTATACCTATATATAAAAGTATCTTTTTCATTAGTTATGAGTTATTAGTTATTGTTCTCTTTTCGTCATTGCGGACTCCGATCCGCAATCTCATTGTTGCGTTAGGGATTGCGGCTCGGGGGCCGCAATGACGGAATGAGTCTCAGTCATTCTCAGTTAATCCGTAGTATAAAACAATCCACTATCAGCGCTAGAGTAAGTAGTTCCGTCCATCGTGATTGTCTTGTCGTTGAAATCGAATGTACCTATGTATGGGTACTCATTTATTCCAATCGTGATCGACGTGCCACTATCCAAGCTGATATTATTTGCCAACTTACCACCAATATTGGAGTGAACCGTGCCGAATTGGAAGAATACATCGTTGGTCTCAGAAGTGGCATTGCTCGAGGTTACTAGCCCATCGGGCAGATCACTTGTGCCATTAACCAACGCTGCAAAGGCTAGGAGTCCATTCGCGGTGTTGATAGTATAGTTTACGCTGTTGTAGATAATATCGAGGTCCACAGACTTTGGTTCCTCATAGAAGTTGTGCGTTGGGTAATCACCATCGTTGTAAACCCAAGCGCAAGCAGTTATGTAGGTCGGAGTGTCAGAAGTGGTATAGGTACTGTTATACGTAGCGGCACCATTATTCATAGTTGTCGTGAAAGTAGCCGAGGTGAGATAATCCGCGGTGCAGACATTGGTGTTTAGGGTACCAGAGTCTGCTGTTTTTGCGGCTTGTCCGATAGAGTAGTCTGTAGTGCTTAAGCAGAAACTTCCTTTGACAGTATCAGTATTACTATCGATTCCAGAGTCATCATTATATCCGACAACACCACCATATTTAATGTAAGTGTCAGTACCTGTTATTTGAGATCCATTATCTTGCCCAGTACTAGTGGAAACCGCTCCCGTGTTAAAGCAATAGCCGACATAGCCACCTTGGTTAAATCCCACAATACCACCAATATTGACCTTTCCTACTACTTCATTGAGGTTATAGCAGTTAACGACCTTACCTGTAGATGAATTATATGCTGCAATACCTCCAACACTTGTAATGTAACTACCATCAATTTCGATATCGGTATAGCAGTTGAATATATTGCCATTATTATAAGCAGTTATACCGCCAAATTCGGTGAATGTTGTGCTAGTATTCTTCGCAGTGCCCGAAACACCAAGGTTGCAGACAACACCAGTAGAACTGATACCTCTAAATAGAGCTTGTTGATTAGCAGAAGTGTTGATATATAGACCTGAGATCTCGTGTCCACCACCATCGAATTTACCAGCGTAGTAGCAATTTCCATCGCTATAGTATCCTATGGTAGACCAGCTTGTGCCACCGTCACCAACAGCCTCTCCGCAAATATCACTAAGGTCAATGTTGCAGGTGAGAACTCCATCAATCTCTGTATTAGCTTCCGTAAATTTACTTTCCTCGAAACCTGCAAATGTGGCTTTCTCTGAATTAGAGCCATTTAGATTAACCAAGCTACGGAACGCAGCGAGTCCTTTGGCTGAGTTGATGTAATATTTGCCGTCGTCCTTTTTCTCGATGTCGACAATGGTGGCAGTGCCTGTTGTTGCGGACTCGTCGCCATCCCAACCGCTAATATTTGACGAGGTGATCTCTACTTCGTCGTTATTGATAGTGGCGGTGTAGGTGTACTCGTATCCCACCTTAAATTCAGAGGTTGCAAGCGTTGCCGAGTATGTGTAATCATCGGTGGCGAATGTGAGAGTTGCACCGCTGAGGGTTTGAGGGATAACTATTGCACTCGATGATGTGCCATCGCTTTCGGTAGAAAATGTGAGCTCAGAAGCAGAGTTTGTGGTAGTTGCCACGTCGCTATTTAGATTGAATGTCGCCTCGGTACCGATACCCGAAAGCGTCACCTTTAAACCTGCAAGATCTGAGATCTCTACTCCATAGCCTGCCTCGATGGTGAGCGAGACCTTCGAGAGAAGGTGGTTGAACTCCAAAGCCACGTTCGGTGATGTAATATTGCTTGCCGAAGCCGAAAGTAGATCGACTTGTTCGGCAGACTTGATTGAATATGTTGTGAGGTCTACACTCTCAACATAGGGATAGTAGGCGAAGATATCAACCGCGGTACCATCGGATGGGAGGTAGATCGGAGAGGTAGAGGTGAAGACTCCATCGCCATTTGCGGTGGTGTACTCCACATTTTCATAAGAGGTCATATAGACTCCAATAGCATCATTCTCTTCCCACTCTCCATCGGCTACTCGAGTGGCGATATTCGAGGTGATAGTTAGCGCATTGTCACCAGACGAGGAGACATCTGCATTCTTGGTACAACCAATAGCTACAAGGGCTATACCAATAGTTAGTAGTAATTTTCTCATCATTTTTTTATTAGTAGTTTTTTAGTTTTTCTTAGGATCCTATATTTAGGCTAGTTTATATTGTATAAAGATAGTCAATTTTTGTTAGAAAATAACTCTACATAGGGAGTTATTTGCAAGAAAAATATAGTTTTCTTGCATCCAGATCCATAAGGATAGGCATAAACAAAAAAAAGCACCCGAAATAGCTCGTCAATAAATCAAGACGAACTATTTCGGGTGCTTACTTTTAAACCTCTGTTTCTAGATCTCGCGAATCAACATTGCGTGGCCTCCTCCCTTGGCCATCTTAGCTTTGATTGTCTCACCTCCTATGATGCGACCCTCCTCGATACGATAAGACTCGGGGTTTGTCAAACAGTGAGCATCCTCACCATCCATGTAGTAGGTTACAGCATACTCTTTGCCGCTCTCCAAGAAATTAGTCTCGATATCCAATGCGTCGCACTCGCGTCCTACAACTGTTCCCACAAACCACTCCGATCCATGACGACGAGCAGTTGTGATGTATTGGTTGAACTTAGAGTTGATAACAACGCTCTCATCCCACTTTCCGATAGGTGTTTTGGCAATCAGCTCAAATAGATCAGCCTTAGCATCGTAGCAATCTGGAGCATCAGGGATTGCGGCAAGACCAGTGTTGATAATGATAATTCTAGCAACCTCCGAAACAACTGTCGAGAAGTAACTGTTGGTTATGCGAGGTCCCTTTGCGCGAACACCGCTGTTGATCTCCAATAGGTCGAAGTTTCCGTTGCTCATATCCAATGGGCCGTGAACAGCATTAACCAAAGCCATCTTGATGAACATCTCGGGGGTGAATGCACGGCGTGAATCCTGCTGTCCGTGGCAATACTCACGAGATATGGCGTTAGGGAATGTGCGCTCAAGACCTGTCATTGGTGCAGGGCCATCGTGGAAGTTAATCATCAACTTCTCCTTTGCGCTCTCACGTACAGAATTTTTTGTGAACTCAACATTTGACCCCATGAAACCATACTTTATGCCCTTCATATTGAGGCTGTTGTAGTATTTAAAAAGATCCTCATCTCCATAATACCCATGAACGCGATCGTAGTAGAGCAACAGATCAACATCCTTCTCTTTGGCATATTCGATAACGGCTGGAAGGTCCAATTTAGATGATGGGTAGATACGGCCAAGTTCAACTTTGTCATACCATGCGTCGTCGATTAGGAAGTAATCCAAATCCCACTTAGCAGAGAAATCTACAAAGCGGAAGTAGCTCTCCGTGTCGATACCATATTTGAACCCATCGGGTGCAACGTGGCTATGCACTCGCCAATCCCAAAGCGAGATACCGGGGTTGATCCACGATGTGTCGTCGAGTTGACACTCTGTAGCAAGGTTCAACGAGGTGTTGTTAGTTGTTAAATCACCCGCTTGCTCACCGACCAAGATAACTCTCCAAGGGGTTACAAACTCCTCGATATCCATCTCCGATACTCCATTAGATGAGAAGAACTGAGACGAAGATTTGTTGAATCTGATATTGATACAGCCAAAACCCTCTGTCATAAATAGATCCGACTCCAAGAATGCAAGGTAGTTATCTGTCGAACTCTCGACAACCAGCGGCATAGCGATTCTAACGTTACCCTCCCTATTTTTGATACTCTCTTTAGAGTATGGACCAAGATCCCCTTCACCATATCCAGACCAGTAGAATAGATCATCGTTATAGGTGTTATACTCCATTAGCAGCGTCGCCTTTTCCGATGCTTTGTAACCATCCATCGCGTAGCGGAATCCCACACCATCATCAAATAGTCGAACTTCAAGTTGCGCCTCACGTCCATCAATATCGAGCGTTAGCAGAAGTGAATTATGGTTATCCTCAATTTGAGAGAATTGACCCCATGTGGGTTTCCATGTAGTGCTATGCGAACCTTTCTTTATCTCTTTAACCGTAACTAATGAGTCGTTCAGGATCGAGATTGTAGAGTTTTTAACGAGCTGTACATCGCCTTTGGATAGTTGATAGGTCATCTTGCCCGATGTGTTGTCTAGGGTCACCTTCAACGCTTTGTTGGGTGACGAAAGGTTATATTCGCCAACCGAAGGTGTCGAACAGCTAGCCATCATCGAGACGCACAGAAGTGCAAAAAATGATAACATTAAAAAGGTTTTTTTCATATTTAGTTTAGATTGAAATTTATTATCCAAGCGTGATATTTTAAAGCCCAATGGGGTTCTCCATTATTTCGCGTGCCATATCGGGATTAGTTTTCTCTTCGCCCGTGAATAGATATATCACCATTCCAGCATCCGATGGGTCGAAGTTATCGCCCTTCTTTACGCATGTTGCAATACGTCCATACAACCAATCCCAACTTCCCTCTTGATATGGAGCTTTGTCGCGCGCCGAGGATGTCTTGATCCAGTCGTAGTGCTTCATGTTCGTGTATAGACCGATGTAACCATCACCTCCATTTTGGTCCAAGATGCGTACAAACTTGGCAGATCCGCCCTCAGCAGATTCAAAAGCGCTGCGCATCTTATTAAATGTCCATCCCGAGTGAACATCCCAATAGTTCTTTTTGTGAGGATTGTCGGAGTGCCTATCGTTCCAATTTGAGTGCGACACAACGGTTATGTATTGACGGTTTTCGACGTTCGAACGGTTGATTGCTTCGCCGACCACCTGCATTGGGCCTGCCGCGATTATGATGAGTGGATCATCGGCACTGCTGGCATTGATCTGGTCGCTGAGAGCTTTGTAGGCCACCTCGGCATTATCTACGGCACAAATGAATCGCGAAGTGTCGTATCCAAAGTGTTTGGCTCCACCCAGCGCGCTCTCCCTCATATGTTCATATGCGGTCATCCCGTGCGTCATAGGTTTGTCTTGATTGCTGCCCCACACATGGTCGCTATAGGTGTACAGAACCATTTTGTCTTGGAGCCCCTTGGCTGCGATAAGTGCCAACGTGAGTGGGGTAGCGGCCCAATCATCGTGGTCGTGCTCATTTCCATCCGAGCTGATTGCTATACGTCCTTTGCCTTGCCACAAAGGGGTCTGGGCCGAAATATTTGCCGAAACAACAACTGCTAAGGCTGCGGCAATAATAGTTTTAAATTTCATAACAGTAGTTTTTTTAGGTTGGTGTAAAGGTATAAAAAAATCTACACTAAGCATAAACTTAGCGGAGATTTTTATCTATTGAGTCGACTATAAACTACTTCTTGTTCTTAATCAACCACTCAGCGATCTGAACAGCGTTAAGCGCTGCACCCTTCTTGATTTGGTCTGCTACACACCAGAATGTAAGTCCATTCTCCGATGTGATATCCTTGCGAATACGACCCACATATACAGGATCCTTACCAGCCAAGAACAATGGCATTGGGTACTTCTTCTCGTTTGGCTCATCCATCAAAATCACACCCTCAGCCTTAGCGAAAGCCTCGCGAGCCTGCTCTGGAGATACTGGAGTCTCTGTCTCCAACCAAATAGACTCTGAGTGAGCACGCATAACTGGTACGCGAACACATGTAGCAGATACTTTGATGTCTGAGTGCATGATCTTGCGAGTCTCGTTAAACATCTTCATCTCCTCTTTGGTGTAGTCATTCTCGGTGAATACATCTACTTGAGGGATAACGTTGTATGCCAACTGGAAAGCGAACTTGTTGATCGTTGGCTCCTCGCCACGGCTCAACTGTCCTTGTTGCTCAACCAACTCATCCATCGCTGCTGCACCTGCACCACTTGCCGACTGGTAAGTAGATACACGTACACGAGTGATGTGCGAGATCTCCTCGATAGCCTTCAACGCCACAACCATCTGGATAGTTGTACAGTTAGGGTTAGCGATCACACCGCGAGGTGCATCAAGAGCATCTGTAGGGTTAACCTCTGGTACCACCAATGGCACATCAGCGTCCATACGGAATGCGCTTGAGTTGTCAATCATAAGAGCGCCATGCTTTGTGATTGTCTTCTCGAACTCCTTCGATGCGCTCGCTCCAGCCGAAACCAATGCGATGTCGATACCCTTGAAGTCGTCACCATGTTGCAACAACTTTACGGTCAACTCCTGACCCTTAAACATATATTTGCTGCCAGCACTTCTGGGTGAGCCAAAAAGCACCAACTCATCAATTTGCAAATCTCTCTCTGAGAGAATACTCAAAAACTCTTGTCCTACTGCGCCACTTGCGCCTACAATAGCAATCTTCATCTTTTCTTTTTAAATCTTATTAGGTATTATTAATTTATTCTATTTTGCTCTATTTCATCTACTCAAAGAAGTCATCATCGAGTTGATTACTCTTCGATGAGTAGCTCTGCTCTTCCTCACAATTATACTTAGGCATATTTGCAGGGCGTTTGAACTTATCCTCCTTGGATATTCCCAATTTGGAGTTGTCGTAAACCCTATTTAGGAACTCTCCAACTATCGGCAGCGCCATAACACTTCCCTCGCCTCGAGCCTCTAGGTGGACCACTTGGTCCTCACCTCCGACCCACGCTCCCATCACAAGGTTGGGAAGCACACACATAAACCAAGCGTCGCGGTTCTTCTGCGATGTACCTGTCTTTCCTCCAACTTCTGTTCCAGTCATGTTGTATGCCCAGTTGAGTCGCGAAGCAGTACCTCCACTCACCACGTTTTGCAACATTGTGAGCATCGTGTAGGCTGTCTTTTCCGATATTGCATCCTGCGAGTTGGGGATAAAAGAAGCTATAAGGTTACCTTGGTTATCCTCGATGCGTGTCACAAATATGGGGTCTATATGTACTCCTTCGTTCGCAAAGGTGGTATATGCGCTCACCATCTCAAAAACATTTGACTCCGCAACCCCCAAACAGAGCGAAGGTACAGGGTCAATATAGCTCTTAATTCCTACGTTGTGTATAAAGTCAGCCACCGCCTCGGGCTGTTTAGCCTGCTTCATCACCCATGTCGAGTAGTTGTTGCGACTTCGGGCCAATCCCCAACTCAAAGGGTGGGGGACACCATCATAGACCACATTTCCCGACTCTTTGGGCGACCATGCCGTACCGTTCGCCGTCTCGATTGTCACAGGTAGATTAGGCACCATCGTGCAGGGTGTATATCCCAAATGGTCAATTGCAAAGGTATATATAAATGGTTTGATAGTTGATCCCATTTGACGCTTACCCTGCTTGGCCATATCATATTTGAAGTGTCTGAAGTTCGTTCCTCCTACATATGCTTTCACCCCTCCTGTGTGTGGATCTATCGCCACGAAACTCGCCCTCATGATCGCTTTGAGGTGGAGGATTGAGTCGCGAGGTGTGAGCAGAGTGTCGCGCATACCTCCATACGTAAACAACTTCATCTCCTGCTCTTTGTCGAAGCTCTTAAGGATCTCATCTTTGCTCGCCCCCCCCTTAGACATCTGAATATAGCGATCCGAATATCTGATCGCGTTCTCCATGATCGACTCTTTGAGCGAAGTTGCCGCGTCGACAAATATTGTCCCACGACGCTTAACCTGAGCATCCATCATTGGTTGGATCGTGTTCTCCATCTGCTTCTGTACAGCCTCTTCGGCATACCTCTGCATATTGGCATTTATGGTCGTGTAGATCTTTAGACCATCCCTATAGATATTGTATGGTGTGCCATCGGCCTTTGTGTTCTTCAAGCACCATCCATAAATCGGGTTCTCGTCATACTGCTTCACCGCCTGCTCATAGTCCCACTCCTGCACAAACTGCTTACGCTCGGGGCGCTTAGCATTCATCGTCAATCGGAGCATCTCGCGGAAATATGTCGCCTGCCCCAAGTTGTTTGACACCGGAGAGTAATCCAACACCAACGGAAGGGCAGATATTGAGTCATACTGAGCCGCTGTTATCGCTCCACTCTTAGCCATACGGCTCAACACAACATTGCGTCGCGCTACCGAATTGTTGTGGTTGCTTACGGGCGAATATCTGGTAGGTTTGTTTACCACACCGACCAACACTGCCGCCTCTTGGATATTTAGCTCCGAGGGGTGTTTATTGAAAAATGTCTGTGCTGCTGACTTTATACCATAAGCATTTGATCCATACTCCACCGTGTTGAGATACATCGTTGCGATCTCCTCTTTGGTGTAGTTATACTCTAGCCTTGTGGATGTGATCCACTCCTTAAACTTAGCGATGATTAGCTTTCCGATCTTAGCAAATTTGGATTGGTTAGCCTCCATATCGCGTGGGAAAAGATTCTTGGCCACCTGCTGTGTAATTGTCGAACCACCTCCTTGCGATGAATCGCGCATAGCGATTGTCCTCACTCCCACGCGGAAAAGAGATGGGATATCGACACCGCCGTGACTCTTAAAGCGCTCATCCTCGGTCGAAATAAGTGCCGCTACGATCGGGGGCACCGTCGCACCCTGCATGGTTAGATTGGCCTCAGAGTCGCTCGCGAAGAGTTCGTCATACTGCACATATGATCTATTTTCGATATAGAAGGTACCGATCACCTCTCCATCTTCGGAGTATATTTCGGTCGCGATATTGCTTTTGGGATTCTCCAACTCCTCGAAAGATGGAAGTTGCCCAAAAAATCCAAATCCAGTTAGGGTTAGCATCACCGCCAACAACACAGCAGGGATCAGTGCGACAATCCATAGCCACACGATACACTTCGATATAATATTACTTTTAATCTTCTGATTCATAATTGCGCAAAGGTACGAAAAAAATGTTTAAAAAGGAATAGATAAACCCACTTCATAGTTCAAATTACGATTGTGAGGTTTGTAAATAGAGAAATTTACCTCCGTGGTGCCCGATGAGGGGAGCCTTAGGAAATTAGTGTCGACAACTATTCCTCCGCCATACGAATAGATCTGCTCTCTTTGGCCCTCGTAATTGTCGAACTGAGCATACTCAACTCCACCCTTCAATCTCAGGCGCTTAAAGTATATCACCCCCTCGATTCCGCCATCAGGATACCACACTGGGAACTCATAGTTTAACGCCGAAGCTAGGTAATTATTGTTCAAAATGTCTGAGGTTAAATAGCCCTGCGGCAAAATATATACCGACGAGTAACCCAGTGGTGCGTAGCCATTAACCTCGAAGCCACCTATGTTTTTCTGGTAGTTAACCTCCAACGTTAGCGAGTTGTGGGGTAGTATTCCGGGCAAGTAAACCTTTGCATAGGTCGAAATCAGTGAGCTGAAATCTCTGTTAGTGGGGTTCATGGCATATCCTCCAAAGATATAAAATCCTAGAGGTGTCGCGAAGTCTCGATACGATGCACGCGTATAGGTTCCAAACCCCGCTCCAAACGAAAGTTTGTTGAGCCCCTTGTTGTAGGATGCCTCCAACGTATTGGCCAAATTATCGAGGTCCAAAACCAAACCATTCGAATAGCTCCATCCAGCCGAGAGTGTCAAATAGTGCGACACATATCCGCGCGCAAAAAATAGCGGTAGTGATGCCGACAATGAGACCGACGTGTATTTAGATATCGAATAAGAGGGTAGAGGCATATCGGTGAATGTATATATCTGACGATCACCTCCATACGATGCTCCAAGTTCAAACTCAACGCCCAACCCTGTATATTTAAACGCACCTTCAACGAGCGACCCCTGATCCAGATCATAACCGTAAGCGAGGAAACTCTCGCACGATGACAACTGATTTTGTGAGATTAAAGTGGCCCCTAGCCCAATATCAAACGACTGCTCGTCCATCAACTCAAATGGGTTGAATCGCGCTGGAGCCCAGCTGTGTAGATTAAATAGATGCCCCCCCTTGGAGTATCTTTTCGAAGGGTTTTTCGAGGCCATCTCGATTGAATCCGCCACCTCGAACCTCACATTATCAATATTTATAAGCCCCAAACTTCTCCGCTCTGGGTTTACAATATTAAGAGGGGTCTCCATGGGGTAGATCTCTCCGACACTTTCGCTAACCTTTTGGCTAGATAGGTGATACCCATATTTGTCGTATGTCGTGGCATATATCTCCCCTTGGTCGTTGGGTGTCGATGGCTGGAACGATCCATATGTCGAACGGGTGATTTGGGTCTCAATGCCCGATCCTATCTCGAAGCTGTGAGCCTCGTCCATGCCCGACGCTATAGAGCCAAAATATAGAGTTCCATCCTTGGCCCGTAGGTTACTGATCGTTATGTAGCGCCCTTCGTGCAGAGGCTCAAAACCATCTCCCGACTCAACGCCCAACCACATTCCGCTGTCGTCGGTTACAATCACATATAACTTACGTGTTGCATCGTCCCATGCCAATCCATGTACCTCGGCTGGGAACCTCACCCCCAAACGCCTAACCTCTTGGTCACCATTGCGCTCAACCACCTTGTATACTCCGTTGGGTGAGTATTCTACGTAGGCTATATGGTCGGGGTCGTCACCTATCGCCTCGACCAAAATCGCCTTGTTCACACCCCTTAGCTGCTTTGTCTTGCCTTGCGCTAGATCCATATAACATATCAGCGAGTTAACCCTCTCCTCGAAGAGCTTGCTCGATCTATACTCGCTCCACCACACTCTGCCACCTCCGTACGATGGACGTGACGATATAGAGCCGATCTTGGCCACAACTCTCTCGTTGCCATCTCCGTCGCTTACGACAAATCTGTTGGTCGACGCAAAGGAGCTCTTCAGCGCCAACACCTCTCCATTGCCTAGAGCGATGGGGTATGAGTAGGTCGTATAGTCGGTGGAGTCAACCTCCGAAATTATCTCTGTTGAGTTGGGGATCTGCCTTAGAGGTCGCCACAACTCATTTAGCTCCGCAAAGGTCTCGCGCGAAAGAGTCTCGATATTTGTGTCGTAATATTTGTGCAGTCCTGCCGATGACGAGACAACCAAATATGGATTGCGCGTGGTATATTGAGTCGCTTTGTTCCATATATTTTCGTTGTACTTCTCATAAGCGTAGCTCATAAATTGATACCCCATTTTGTAGTGGTCGGGGATATTATCGCGATAGGATCCGCAGAACCATTTGTCTATGTTTCGTTTGGACAACACCTCGTCCCCCAGTGCGCGATACTCCATCGAGAAGCTAGGCTGTAAACCGCGTCCATACGTAGACATCTGCGTCTCGATCATCACCGCATCACCCTCGATTGCAAAGAGCGGCATAAAGGCCAACCCTAGGGCCGAACCCTGCTGACCCAAAATGTAGCTCACAGCCTTTATCCAGCTGTTATTGAGATTGTTGTACTGCACAGCATGGCGATACTCATGGGCCACCAACTGCTTGGCCCACAGTGTTGAATAACTATTAACGTCGGGTGTCGACAAAAACTCAATCCTCTTTGGCATCCACATCACAAGTCCGTTCGAGGAGAAGTTTTCGGGATGTATAACAAAGGGTAGATCCAATGGCGGTTTATCGTATCCATAAGCTATATCGCCTTGCACCGAATTGATGTAGTGCAAAACATGGTGTGCCAAAGTCGAAGTGGTGTCGGGGTAGATCACCTGCACCCTCTCGCCCTCGATCTTGCTCCACTTCATCGGAGCATCGGAGCCCCACGAATAGTATTGAGCCGAAAGTTTCGAGGCGCAACATATAATAGT
Source organism: Rikenellaceae bacterium (assembly GCA_047173955.1). GTDB lineage: Bacteria > Bacteroidota > Bacteroidia > Bacteroidales > Rikenellaceae > Alistipes. The sequence goes on along the minus strand of JBCQUO010000025.1, from coordinate 16,810 downwards.
GATGATTAATAATATCTTTTTTATCTGACCCATAATCTTCTATCCGCCAGCTCGTTTGCATTTGTACCCACTCTTTGTGAGTATCTCCACGACACGATCGCGGTGGTCTCCCTGCACAATAATCTCACCATCTTTGGCCGCCCCTCCCACGCCACACTTTGTCTTAAGTGTGCGAGCTAGCTCCTTGAGGTCGTCGCTCGACCCGACAAATCCCTTGATTATCGTTGCGACCTTTCCGCCGCGCTGCTTGCGATCCAACCACACTCGAAGATCCTGCTTCGAGGGGTCGAGTCTCTCTTGGTCGTTGTCTGTGTTGGATTGATATTCAAAATCGGGATTGGTCGAGTATACCATCCCGAGGCGTGATTTCCAGTCGTTGTTGCTCATTATATTTTTTAATTATATATGCGAATTAAGGTTTGAATAATTTCGTTTTAAATACAAAAATTATTGCTCAAAATTAGCGAAAATTATTATTTTTGTAAATATCTGCGCGATATTTATTATCGTGGAGTTGCATTTTTAATTGTATAAGTCATGGAACACTCTGTAACTCAGAAGATTAAGCGAATGAATCTCGTTGCTCCCAAATCGCAGCGAGGCGACCTTCCACGCCCTCTGCCGACCGATCCAAACCAAAAATTGGTAAATGTCTATGTCGAGGGGTACGAAGATGTCGCTTTTTGGAGAGGTATCTTCGACCACTTCTCGAACCCCTATCTGAGGTTCGAAATATCTGTGCCCACGCGTGCCGACCTCCCCAAAGGGAAGAAGATATTGTTGAACACAATCCCCGAATCATCCCCCAATCTAATCCTCTGCGTTGACTCCGATTTCGACTACCTCTTTGGTGACTCGACCCCCCAGTCGCGCGATGTCAATGGCTCGCAATTTATGTTCCACACCTACACCTACGCCACCGAAAACTACCTCTGCTACGCACCATCGCTTCATAACGTATGTGTGAAGGCGACAAAAAACGACACTCGCATTTTTGACTTCGAGCTGTTTATGGCGGAGTACTCCAAAGCTATCTATCCAGCCTTTTTGTGGTATAGCTTCTCGGCACAACTCTCCTCGGAGAACATCTTTATATTGGCGGACTTCAAAAATACCGTGCGGATAAACTACCTCGACATCAATGATAGTGGAGCCAATACCGTCGCATGGGTCGGGCGCAGCGTCAAACGCAAAATCCAAGCCTTACGCGAATCTCACCCTGCGATGGAGGAGCAGATGGGTGAATTCGAAAAGCGGATAGCGGCCCGAGGTGTCACCCCCGAGACCACCTATTTATATATGCATGGCCACACCCTCATGGATAGTGTTGTGATGGTGGCCCTCAATGTAGTGTGCGAAAAGCTCCGTCAGCTCTCCACGGCGCGAATCATTAACTCATCGAAGCAGGGCACAGCCTTCAAAAATGAGATGAGTAACTACACCAACTCCCTGCGTTCGATCAAAGATGTGCTGCTCGACAACGAAAACTACCGCCGCTGTCCGCTCTACAAGGCCCTGCACTACGATCTGGTCAAATACATTATCTCTACGGTGACCCAAATGAAGGATCGAGGCGAGATCCCCGAGGAGTCAATATTGGATATTATCAATAAGATCTCCAACTCGCTAAGGTAGCCCATTTGATCACCCATCTGCGTTTTCGGTATGGTAATTGCTTTTTCATGTGTTGTACAAACATTTAAAACTTTAAAGCGTGAAAAAAGAGATTACAACACTACTCGTGGCTCTATGTTTAGCTGGAGGGGCAACCTTCGCTCAACAACGAAGTAGCCATACCGCAGCAGGGGCAGATTCAAAACTCCTCTCGCGAACAACACAGGGCGACTATGTCGTGAGTCGATATCTGGTCAAGGAGACAAGCCCCGACAACAATGAGTTCTCGGTGAAGTACAAAATAAACCTCTCCCGATTGATCTCGACCTACGACAATAATGCCGATGAACTCAAAGGGCTCCGTAGCTTTGTCGAGGAGCTACGTCAAGATACCCTCAAACAGATCGTGTCGGTCGATGTTACAGGGTATGCCTCGCCCGATGGCCCTGCCGATATCAACCAAAAATTGTCTATGGAGCGTGCGCAGGATTTCCGCCAGTACATAAACAAGAACTACCAGATGGCTCAATATAGCGGTGCTACAAAAGCCGATGCATTGGGATGGAGCGCAACCTCTAGTGCGGTGTCGGAGTCGTCTATGCCTCAAAAGTCAGAGGTGCTGGCATTGGTCAATAGCGGCCGCCCAGCCTCGGAGATCGAAACAAAACTTAAAGCTATGCCACAGTCGTGGAGCTATATGAAAAGCAATATCCTCCCCCCGATGAGATGTGTGGAGATGTGGGTGAAGTATAATTCATGGAAGGTTGTCGAAGAGCGAGTGCATGTGAGCCAAAAGCCCCAAGAGGTCGAAGTGATCGAGACAAACTACATCTTTATCGTGGAGGATGATTGCGGAGGGCTGATCGTAGCCTCGAACGCTCCACTTGACTATGGCGAGGAGGAGTGTAAAGAGAAATTTAAGGATAAATTTAAGTCTAACCACCATCGCGATAAATTCAAAGAGAAAGGACGCATGGGCCGCGAACGCTCACGCCTCAAAGGTAAAGATAAATACCGCCGTAAGCGAAGATAAGGGTGTCAGAGGCTGGACCGCCTCACGCCTGCGGGCGCACAGCAAGCTGTGATTTGTGTTTATTGCGCTTTTGTTGTGACCGCGAGCCGTTTTCTCGCTAAAGCGTGAAATTTAATATGAAATGAGTACCACAGGCCTTGAAAGCTAGCTTTCGGTCTGTGGTACTCATTTCATATTACTCCCCCGTTGGGGGAAACCTCTCGCGGCCCACCCTCAAAGCGAGATGACATCACTCACAACTCATAAATTATTTCATATTTTACCCCACCCCCAAACCCCCTCCCTTAGAGGGAGTGGGCTTAGTTGCAAAACTCTGTTTTGCTCCCATGAACAGCGGTTATACGATATTTTGTTAGGAGCTGCGGATCTAGTTCACAATGATGTAACGATAATGATAAATGGTCAATGGCGAGACAAAAGTGACAAAGGAGGGAAACAAAGTTTCCAAGCCTGTGCTTACTCGCACCGGCCGCCCGCCGTGAGGGCACTCCTCGGAATTAAACCAGCCCACTGAGCTAAACACAGCCTTCGATCTCGCGTTGGCAGCACTCCACGCCGACACGTTTGAGAAGCTCTACGCCTTCGTGTGAGTGGTATGCATCACAGTAGACCACGCGTTTGATACCAGCTTGGATGATTAGCTTCGAGCACTCTATGCAGGGAGAGGTGGTAATGTAGAGGGTCGCCCCATCGCAATTGTTGGCACTTTTGGCCACCTTTGTTATTGCATTTGCCTCGGCATGAAGTACATATGGTTTTGTGCGTCCACTCTCTTCATCCTCGCAAATATTTTCGAATCCCGATGGGGTGCCGTTGTATCCATCCGAAATTATCATTTTATCTTTGACTATTAGCGCCCCCACTTGCCTACGTACGCAGTATGAGTTCTCGGCCCATATACGCGCCATGCGCAGGTACCTCATATCTAATTGTCGCTGTTTCTCCTCTTGGTATCCCATAATTAGATCTATTAAATTTCAAAAAATGGCGGCTATAGTAAATTTATCTACCATAGCCGCCATGATTACTACTTAATACTACATCCCCTTACCGTGGCAGGCTTTATACTTCTTTCCACTTCCACAAGGGCATGGGTCGTTGCGGCCCACTTTTTTCTCGGCTTGAGCAGGCATTGCCTTTCCGCGATCTGCCGCTCCTGCTTGAGCCGCTGCCGCAGTGCGAGATGCTTGCAGTTTGGTCACATCGACCTTTGGCTTTTGGCTCTTCACCTCACCTATCTGCGGAGGCTTCGGAGCCTCTACCTTTTGGCTCTGCTGTTGAGCCTGCGCTTGGCGGTTATCTCTCACGGGGATATATGCCTTATTGATGATCGCCAACACATCACGGTTCACCTTAATCAACATCTTCGAGAACAACTCAAATGACTCGAATTTGTAGATCAACAGTGGATCCTTCTGCTCGTAGGTTGCATTTTGAACACTTTGGCGCAAATCATCCATCTCTCTGAGGTGCTCTCTCCATGCGTCGTCGATGCTGGTGAACATCACCACCTTCGAGAACATCTTGTAGATCTCGGCCCCATCGCTATCCTTGCAGCGCAGTAGATTGACAGGGACATTGAACCCTAGGTGTCCATCCGTGATTGGGAAGTACATATTGGTATCCAACTCCTCCTTGCGATCCTCATACACGCGCTCCATAACTGGACGTACGGTGTCAGAGATAAGTTTACCCTTTTGCTCATATAGGCTACGTAGATCAGCTACAATTTGGTCGATCAACTCCCTAGGGGTTGCCTTCTTGTAGCTCTGTTCATCCATGCTGAACTCCAACGCGATCTCGCGAATAAGCTCCATGCGGAAATCCTCGAAGTCGATCCCTTCGTTTTGCTCTACAAAGGCCTCGGCATAGTCACACATTATATTGTTAAGGTCAATCTCGATTCTCTCTCCATAAAGAGCGTGGCGACGACGAGTGTAGATCACCTCACGCTGAGAGTTCATCACATCATCATACTCCAACAACCTTTTACGTGTACCGAAGTTATTCTCCTCGACCTTCTTTTGTGCCCTTTCGATTGTTTTGGTCATGAGTGATGATTGGATCACCTCACCCTCCTCGAGTCCCATCTTGTCCATAATATCGGCAATACGTCCCGAACCAAACAGACGCATCAAATCATCCTCCAACGAGACGAAGAATTGCGAAGATCCGGGATCTCCCTGACGACCTGCACGACCCCTCAACTGTCGATCCACACGTCTACTATCGTGGCGCTCGGTACCAATGATCGCCAAACCACCTGCGGCCTTAACCTGATCTGTGAGTTTGATATCTGTACCACGACCTGCCATGTTGGTTGCGATCGTAACCTGTCCGGGGTGTCCAGCCTCTGCCACAATATGAGCCTCCAATTGGTGTTGCTTGGCATTGAGGACATTGTGTTTGATCTTGCGAAGGGTGAGCATACGACCCAACAGCTCCGAGATCTCGACAGATGTTGTTCCGACCAACACAGGGCGACCCGCGTCAACCAACTTCACAATCTCCTCGATCACAGCGTTGTACTTCTCTCTCTTGGTCTTATATATCAAATCCTCCAAATCCTTACGCAAAATCGGGCGGTTGGTTGGGATAGATACCACATCCAATTTATATATGCTCCAGAACTCCGAAGCTTCAGTCTCAGCCGTACCCGTCATACCACCCAATTTGTGATACATACGGAAGTAGTTCTGAAGTGTCACCGTAGCGAATGTCTGCGTCGCAGCCTCCACTTGAACCCTCTCCTTAGCCTCGATTGCTTGGTGCAAGCCATCCGAGTAGCGACGACCATCCATGATACGTCCTGTCTGCTCATCTACGATCTTTACCTTGTTGTCCATAACCACATACTCGACATCCTTTTCGAACATTGCGTATGCTTTAAGTAGCTGATTGACCGTGTGAACGCGCTCCGTTTTGATCGAGTAGTCACTTATCACAGCGCTCTTCTTCTCCGCCTTCTCCTCGGGTGTGAGGTCCGATTTCTCGAGCTCTGCAATCACCTCTCCGATGTCTGGGAGTACAAAGAATCCATCCTCGTTGAAGTATTTAGAGAGTGCCTCGTGCCCCTTGTCGGTGAGCTCTATTGAGTTTATCTTCTCGTCGATGACAAAGAATAGGTCGTCGGTGATCTCGTGCATACGACGGTTGTTGTCCTGCATAAACTCATTCTCGGTCTTTTGCATCAAGCTCTTCACGCCCTGCTCCGAGAGGAATTTAATCATCGGTTTGTATTTGGGCAAACCCTTGTGCGCACGATACAACTTCACGCCACCATCCTCGCTTTTGATCTCCGACGAGATCAACTGACGAGCCTCGGCCAAAAGCCCTGTGACCAAGCTCTTTTGGAGGTTGAAAAGATTCTCGATAGCTGGACGATATTGCTCAAACATCTGATCGTCGCCGCGAGGCACTGGTCCCGAGATGATAAGTGGAGTACGAGCGTCGTCGATCAATACCGAGTCGACCTCATCGACAATCGCGAAGTGGTGTTTGCGCTGAACCAAATCCTTTGGAGATGTGGCCATGTTGTCGCGCAGGTAGTCAAAACCATATTCGTTGTTGGTACCAAATGTGATATCCGCAGCGTAGGCTTTGCGTCTCTCCTCCGAGTTTGGTTTGTGGCGGTCGATGCAATCCACCGAAAGTCCATGGAATTGATAGATTGGCCCCATCCACTCCGAGTCACGTTTAGCCAAATAGTCATTCACCGTAACGAGGTGTACACCCTTACCAGCCAATGCATTAAGGAATACAGGCAGCGTCGCAACGAGTGTCTTTCCCTCACCCGTAGCCATCTCTGCGATCTTTCCTTTGTGGAGAACCACACCACCAAACAACTGAACATCGTAGTGCGTCATCTCCCACTTAAGGTCGTTTCCTCCAGCGATCCAGTGTGTAGCGTATGTCGCTTTGTCTGCCTCTATTGTGACAAAATCCTTAGACGCAGCTAGGTTGCGATCAAAGTCATTAGCTGTGACCACAACAGTCTCATTCTCAGAGAATCTGCGCGCTGTATCTTTCATTATGGCGAAAGCCTCGGGGAGGATCTCGTCTAACTTCTCCTCGATCTTTTCGTCGATTCGTTTTTTTATTGTCTCGACCTCTTTCGAAATCTGCTCCTTTTCGCTGAGCGAGATGTCGTGAAGTTCCAGTCTCTTTTTTAATTCAACAATTCGATCCTCATCGGGGGCGATATACTCCGCAATAGAGAGACGTAGTGCAGCACTACGACCACGAAGTTCGTCGTTTGATAGGGCTGCGACAGCAGGGTAGATAGCTTTGATTTTGGCCACGTAGGGTTCAATCTCTTTGCGATCTTTGTCGGATTTGGAACCGAACATTAGTTTGATTAAACTCGATAAAATATCCATATGTAATTTATATATTTTCTTCTTTAGGGTAGGGTAAAATAGTTATTGGTATAAATATGTCAATAATTGCTTTACACTACTTACAACTCACAAAGATAAAAATTTAATAGCGAATAACGAATTTTATGCCAACTATTTTTTATCTCTTTTTTTGTTGAAGTTGCAAATTTAGAAAAAATAATCGTATATTTGCAGTCGCGCAACTCAAACGTGCGCCAATGTGGAAAGATTTGGACTGATTGCAACCACTATAAAAAATCGCTAAAACAGCAATGTTTTTTTATGCCCTTGTGAACTCAGCCCTTTCGTTTCCTTGTTATTGTTATAAACTTAAAAACGTATAAAATGGGATTTCTATTTACATCTGAGTCAGTCTCTGAGGGGCACCCAGATAAAGTTTCAGATCAAATTTCAGACGCTATTCTCGATGAATTTTTGCGTCATGACTCGCGCTCAAAGGTAGCTTGCGAGACTCTATGTACTACAGGTCTTGTAGTGGTTTCTGGTGAGGTTCGCTCCGAAGCCTATGTTGATGTGCAAAGTGTTGCGCGTGGGGTGATTAACAAGATCGGATACAACAAAAGCGAGTACCAATTCGATGGTAACTCATGCGGTATACTTTCGGCTATCCACGAGCAATCGTCAGATATTAATCAAGGTGTCGTGCGCCAAGAGGAGGCAGAGCAAGGGGCTGGAGACCAAGGAATTATGTTTGGTTACGCTTCGACCGAGACTCGTGAGTTGATGCCTGCGACACTTATGCTCTCGCATGTGATCCTCAAGGAGTTGGCCGTAATCCGTCGCCAAGGCGAAGTTATGACCTACCTGCGCCCAGACTCAAAGAGCCAAGTGACAATCGAGTATGGTGATGATCGCAAGGCTCAACGCGTACACACAATCGTTGTTTCGACCCAACATGACGAGTTTATTTTGCCTTCAGAGGGTGTTTCAGAGAAGCAAGCTGAGGAGCAGATGCAAGCCAAAATCAAGAGCGATGTCAAGGAGATCTTGATCCCTCGCGTTAAGGTTCGCTTGGAGCGCGCTGGGGATAAACTTGCGGAGCTTATTGGTGAGGACTATATCCTACATGTGAACCCAACAGGTAAGTTCGTGATCGGTGGACCTCACGGAGATACAGGCCTCACGGGACGTAAGATAATCGTAGATACCTATGGTGGTCGTGGAGCACACGGTGGTGGCGCATTCTCGGGTAAGGATTCATCTAAGGTGGACCGCTCGGCTGCCTATGCAGCGCGTTATATCGCTAAAAATATGGTCGCAGCAGGTATCGCAGATGAGGTTCTCGTACAGCTTAGCTACGCGATCGGAATAGCTCAGCCACTGTCGGTTTATGTCTCAACATATCAAACAAATAACCTTTCAATATCGGAGGGTGAGATCGCCGATAAGGTATCTAAACTCTTTGACCTACGCCCAGCAGCTATTGTCAAGAAGTTTGGTCTCAATAACCCAATCTTCGAGGCGACAGCTTCGTACGGACACTTCGGAAATCGCCCATACACCAAGATCGAGAAGGTCTTTGAGGGTGGAGTAGCCGTAGATCGCGAAGTGGAGTTCTTCGGTTGGGAGAAACTCGATGCTGTAGAGATGCTTAAAGCCGAATTCGGAATTTAAGGTTTTTTACGAGGCTGGATTGCCATAACAGCGGACGGCCGCACAGCAAGCTGTGACTTGCTAACCTTGTGCTTTTGATGATGCCGCGACGTGGTTTCCCCATTGGGGAAACCACGTCGCGGCCCCATCAAAGCAAGTTCACAGCATGCATCCTTGGAAGGGGACTTTGTCGCAAAATCTTCGATTTTACTCCCTAAGCGGTCGCAAATTAACGTTTGATTCTCAAACCTTAATTCGCATAATATATAATTATACAGGGAAAGGGAGTGGTAAAACCATAATTATCAAAGCCTTTAGAGTAAACCTCAGAGGCTTAACCGATGTGAAGTTTTTCCTTTTTTTATCTTACTCACATTCTTGCTTAGCCCCCCCCTGTTTTATATGGTGAGCTATTTTAACTCCGTGACCGCTGCTATCTCTCCATTTAGTTTACGATACTCTCGCCACACGAACACGAAACTAATCATCGCCGATATAACATCCGCAACCGAAGGGGCTATCCACACACCTTGCAGTCCCCAAAACCTAGGGAGCAACCAAATCAGAGGTATCAATACCAACACTTGGCGTGTGAGCGATAGTGTAACAGAGTATTGGGGACGACTCGTGGATTGGAAATAACTAACCGTCACAACCTGAAACCCTATCACTGGCATAGCGATCAAAAAGCGCCTCAGGCCATCGACTCCGATACCCAACAACTCGGCATCGTCCCTATTAAATAGACGGATAATATATTCGGGGAAAAACAGAATCACAAAAAATCCTACAACCGATATAAGCGTAGCAAAAGCCATAGAGGTGAGCCACGTCTCCTTCACTCGTTTCAGATTACCTGCACCATAGTTAAACCCAATAATCGGTTGATTTGCCATATTTATAGCCATAATAGTCATAACAACCAACATATTGATACTGATAATAATTCCTAGTGCCCCCACAGCCGTATCATTTCCATACTTCACCAACTGAACATTCAGAAATCCAAACACCGCACTCGATGCAACCTGCATAGCGAAGGGGGCAAATCCAATCGAGATGATATACCAAACTATATCTTTGGTGAGCCTAAGGTCGGAACCCTTGAAACGCACCACGGCACGCTTGCTCCTAAAGTGCGAGAGAGCCAAAGTTGCCAATGCCATTTGAGAGAGCACTGTTGCGTATGCCGCACCCTTAACTCCCCATCCCAAATGAACCACAAAGATGTAATCTAACAGAATATTCATCGAGGCACTAATCATCAGATATGTCATCGCCACGCGTGCATTACCCTGCGAACGGATTAAATCGCACATCGAATAACCCATTATATTGAATATTATACCACCAATAACAATGTCGACATAATCTTTTGCGTATGAGTAAGTTGCCTCTCCTACGCCAAAGAATCCGAGGATATGTTCACGAGCTAAGTATCCCGACACGGTCAAAAATGTCGCTGTTATGCAGGTAAGCACCACCGCATTACCCATAACCAATGCAACACGATCAAAATCTCGCTTTCCCATATTTATGGAGACTCGAGCACCTGCTCCCAACCCCACCATCATACCAAAAGCAGCGATAATCGTCATTATTGGAAATACCGCACTCAGACCTGCCAGAGCCATAGAGTCTACATATTGACCTATAAAAATGCGGTCTACGATATTATATAGCGCATTGATGATAATGCCCGTAAACGCAGGGACAAAATATCGCCACAAAAGGCGAGGTATAGCTTCGTGTTCAAGCTCATTGAGCTTGGTTGCCTGACGATTCTGTTGTTGATTCATCTTCGATTACTTAAAAATTTGACAAATGTAGTTATATAAATATGGATGTGCAACATTTGGGGTAGTATTATGCGAATTTATGGGTGGGGGGCTGACTCGTACGCGATATGTCGAAAACAATAAAGCTGCTACTAAACTTAGTTTAATAGCAGCTTTGATATATGGATAGGATCCTAAGATCTACTCCTCGTCGCGGTAAAGACCATTTACGTAGATAGCATGTTGCATAGCTACGCGCTTAGCGATAGATGGCTTTGTGAAATATTGACGACGACGAAGCTCCTTAAGTACTCCTGTACGCTCATATTTACGCTTAAATTTCTTTAGGGCTCTCTCGATGTTCTCACCCTCTTTTACTGGCATGATAATCATAATAGTATCTTTTTTATTTTTTATAATTTAAATTTTGTTTGCAATTTTAGGGAGATTTGCAACTCCTTTTTTGACTCTGCGAGGGTTTTATACCTAGTATAAATTCTCCTCTATTTGTGTGGCAGGTTGTTTTCGAGGGTCTGTATATGCTTCGAACAAAAGATAGGGACGCAGTTTGGCTGCCTCCTCCTTGGTAAATATGTCATCTTCGGTCATCTCTGCTATACTACTCCAACCTCCTTTTATTTGTCTTGTTTTGAGCAACCTCCTCAAAGCCTTGCTTGAGATGTAAGGGTGCCCGATTAATTTTTTAGCGACTGCAAAGTTAATATCTATTTTTGAAATATCACAACTATCGCAAGAAATTTGTGTAATTATTCGCTCAAAATTTGATTCTAGGACCATTACGACCTCCGAAATTTGGGAAATTGAGTAAAATCCACCCAATTTTTGCCTATATTCGATTATCGCTGCGGCACTTTTTTCGCCTATTCCATAGACGCTCACCAGCTCTGCGGTGTCGGCTTTGTTGATGTCGACCAACAAATCGGCTTCATCTATTACCATTTTTTCGCGCGGTGGAAATATAACGAATGGTTCCAAAGCGTCGGCTGCGGACTCCGACACAACGTAACATTTGCGCAGGTCATTCATCTCATACATCCGCCCTCGTTTGTGCCAATTGACCACAACCTCCGCTTGGCGATACGACATCACCCCCGTGGCGTTTAGGTACTCGGCACTCACCGTGTCGATCAGAAATTTGGTGAGGGACATATACTTAGGCGTTGCGCGCTCACCAAATGACCGATTCTCATACGACACATGTTCCCTCTCCGCTTTTGTGTATTGATACTCCTCCGCGATTTTGATGTATGGCTCCAGAGCGTAGTAGATCGAATCGGTGAGGTTGTAACACTCATATAGATCCTCCTTGATCCGAAAAACTTTGCCTGTGGATCTCCACCTTAAAATTGACACCGCGACCTTTTTGCTTAGCCCCAATCTGCACAGCTCATCGAGAGTCACGCTGTTGGGGTCAAACTCAAAGAGGGTAGATGAGGTGGTCTCCGACGAGTCACTTGCTGACTCAGAAAAACCACCTGCCGCAACCTCCCCTCTGCGCTCAGTCGATCGTCTCTTTGCCATATCCACACATAGTATGGCGACCAAAATTAGCAGTAGAATATAGAGCACACCTCTCTTTTCGCGATCACTAAACATCCTCTTTGTCTGATAAAAGAATTGACCTATAACGTCTCGATGGCGACTCTATAAACTCACCTATCTCGTACTCTGCCCACCGTCTATCGACCAACTCAATTGTATCAGGGTCGGTTGTAACAACATTGGGGAAGCGCTTTGGATGTCCCTTTTTGCTGGGTAGTTTGGTACGTGCGTCTATTGCCATCACTCCACCCTCGCAGACCACAACGTCGCGTCGCGGATCTGTATTGGCTGTGGCCAACCACAAAAGATCTCCGCCCGACATCTGGGCCTTGGCTTGCGAGTCGAAGATAGCGACAAAGTTTATGTTTTTAACCCCCATCTCCTCTATCAACGCCTCCATGCGAATATCAACCTCGGGGTCGATGTATACCACCAGCAGGCTCCATTTGTCGACCCACTTGTCGCAAAGCTCGACGCGTGGAATATCTCTATATGAGCCGCGACCAACCTCTGCATGCATACTCTCCGAGGTGATATTAAGGGCCAATTTACCTCCAAATCCCATCGTTGCTGTAGCGTGGTCCAAAACATCCAACACACCCTCGCCGCGGATCATAGCGCGCGAAATATCGACCCTGCGCAGGAGTTCAGCCAACTGATCCGTATTGCGAATATCGACCGTTGAGTCCGCCACAACTAGATATTTGTTGAACATCATCTGCCCTGCGCCCCACATAGATTGAACCACTTTGTGGACCTGACCTTGGTATCTACGCTCGATGGATGTGACCACCAAATTGTGTGCTGTACCCTCCTCGGGCATCCACATATCGCGCATTTCGGGCTGCATAGCAAAACGCATGGGGCTGATAAATATTCGCTCCGTGGCCATCGCTATATAGGCATCCTCTTGGGGTGGCACACCAACTATCGTGGCTGGATATATAGCCCCTCGTCGGTGGGTGATCGCCGTGATGTGAAAGAGCGGATACTTGTCTTGCAACGAATAAAAGCCCGTGTGGTCTCCAAATGGACCCTCGATGACCTTCTCCTCCGAAGGGTCCACATACCCCTCCAACACGAAGTCGCAATCCGAGGGGACATAAATATCGTTGGTTATGCATTTGACCAACTTCACGCTCTTGTCCCTTAGGAATCCAGCCAATAGGTACTCATCCAAATTATCGGGCATAGGGGCTGTCGCCGAATAGGCATATGTGGGATCACCGCCTATAGCCACACTCACGGGCATCCTACGCCCCTGACGTTTGTACCCCTCATAGTGGCGCGCACCTGTTTTGTGGAGGTGCCAATGCATACCTGTTGTTTGGCGATCCATCACCTGCATACGATACATACCTGCGTTGCGTTGCCCCGACTCTGGGTCCACGGTGTGAACAATGGGGAGGGTGACAAATCGCCCTCCATCATTTATCCAACACTTAAGTATCGGGAGTCTGCCAAAATCCACCTCCTCGGCCGAGATCACCACCTGCTGACACTCACCTCTACTTGTCGAGGTTTTGGGTAGCCATTTAGCGACATCGGCCAACATCGGCAGCGCTTTGAGTTTATCCCACATACTATTTTTGGGAGCTGTCGCCTCCCTAAATAACCCATCTATACGCGAAGTCAAATCCTCTAGCTTTTGAACCCCCAGAGCCATACACATACGCTTTTGCGAGCCATACATATTTGTTATGACCTCGAATTCACACCCCTCGACCCTAAAGAGTAACGCTTTGCCCCCACCCTCGCTTTTGCTCATGCGGTCGGTGATCTCGCAGATCTCCAACTCGTTCGATACAGGAGCCGCGACACGTAAAAGCTCACCCTCACGCTCTAGGTGGTCGATATATTCTTTTAGATTATTATACATATGTTTATGTTACGCTAATTAAGGTTTAAACTTTTTTCGCTGTTTTATCTACATTTTTATATTTTGCCCCTCCCCCAAACCCTCTCCTAAGGGAGTGGGCTTAGTCGCTTCACTTCGTTTCGCTCCGAAATTTGCCGCTATCTTAAGGTTTGATGCTCAAACCTTAAGATAGCATATATTTTTATTCTGTTAACAGATTATATTCCCTGAGCTCATATAGTTGGTTGCGAAGTTTAGGCTCAAAGCCAGCCTCGCGGATTGCTTGTTGAATCCCCTCGGCATCGAAGTGGTTTTTGGCCCCTGCCGACGAAACTACATTCTCCTCGATCATGATCGACCCAAAATCATTGGCCCCACTATGTAGTGCCACCTGAGCAATCGACTTACCAACTGTGAGCCACGATGCTTGGATGTTGTCTATATTGTTAAGCACCAATCGACTAATGGCAATCAGCCGTATGTATTCGAGAGCCGATAGGTGGCTCACCACCCCTTCGGCCTCCAGTTGTGTCCCCTTAGAAAAAAAGATCCACGCTATGAAGGCGGTGAATCCAAAGTGCCCTTGGGGCCTATCGTCTTGGATTTCACGTAGGCGGATCAGGTGTTCGATGCGCTGATGTGGAGTCTCCACATGTCCATACATCATAGTCGCTGTGGTGGGGATATTGAGGCTATGAGCCTCGCGCATAACACGACACCACTCCTCCACGGTGGGCTTGGCAGGCGATATATATTTACGAACGCTGTTCTCCAAAATCTCGGCCCCAGCTCCGGGCAAAGTATCTAGCCCTGCGGCACGAAGTCGACGTAGGGTCTCGATTGTCGAGAGTCCACTCACTTTGGCAATATGCGACACCTCGGGGGCACCAAGAGCATTTAGCCTCAGGGTGGGGTAGAGCCTCTTCAAAGTGGAGAATAACTCCTCATAAAACTCGATGCCTAACTTAGGGTGCATACCCCCCTGCAAAAGCAGCTGATCGCCTCCCAATTCAAACATACGATCTATCTTGGTGCGATACTCCTCAATCGTGGTGATAAAGTGCTTCTGCGTTTGGTGAGGCTTGACATGAAAGTTACAAAACTTACACCCCGACACACACACATTGGTGATATTGACATTTCGATCTATCTGCCATGTCACCACACTTGGGTCGGGGACTATCGAGGCTCTGAGCTCGTCGGCCGCTGCTGCCAACTCAAACAAAGGGGCGTGGTCATAAAGATCGCACGCCTCTTCGTAGGTGATAGCGTCGCGCCTCAGTGCTCGGCTTAGTATGTCTGAAAAATCCATTGTCTCGCCCTATAATTTTGACACAAGCGAGAAATCCAACATTCTCTTGCCTAGGTCCGCACGTTTGATCTTGACCCTCACAGCGTCGCCCAACGTAAATGTCTCGCGCGTGCCGCGCCCCATAAATTGGTAGTTGTCGGCATCGAAGACATAGTAATCATCTCCCAACTCGCGAACAGGAATCATTCCCTCGATATGTGTATCGTCCACCTCGACAAATAATCCCCACTCCTTGAGCCCCGAGATATGGCCATCGAACTCCTCGTCCATACGATCCTTCATAAACTCTACAGCCTTATACTTTATCGACGCACGCTCGGCATTGGCTGCGATTATCTCTCTATCCGAAGAGTGTGTGCACAGCGACTCAATCTCCTCCTTCTTGGGTGATTTACCACCTGCCAAATAGTGGGCCAAAAGTCTATGGACCATCATGTCGGGATAGCGACGAATAGGCGATGTGAAGTGGGTGTAGTATGGGAATGCAAGTCCGTAGTGACCCACATTGTCGGTGGTGTACAACGCCTTGGCCATAGATCTAATAGCCAACATCGAGACCACATTCTCCTCGGGCGCACCCTTAACATCGGCCAACAATTTATTGATCTCTCTCGCCACGGCTACACCTTTAGTCGCTTTGAAGTAGTGGCCAAAGCGAAGGATGAACGAACGGAAGGTGTCTAACTTCTCTGGGTCTGGTTTGTCGTGCACACGATATACCATCGTGCGTAGAGTCTTGCGTCCGCTCTCGCTTTTGCGGTGGGCACAGAACTCCGCCACCTTGCGGTTGGCAAGCAACATAAACTCCTCGATCATCTGGTTCGACTCGCCCATCTCTTTGGTATATACACCCACGGGGCGACCCTTATCATCCAGCTCAAACTTCATCTCGGCACGCTCAAAGCCCAAAGCTCCATTTTTGAACCTCTCCTTGCGCATCGCCTTAGCCAAGTTGTTGAGTGTGTTTACCTCCTCGGCGTAATCACCCTTGCCAGTGTCGATCACCTCTTGAGCCTCGGCATATGTGAATCGTCTATCCGAATAGATCACCGTGCGACCATACCACTCGTCGACTATATCCAACCCCTCGGTGATCGTAAATACAGCCGAGAAACAGAGGCTCTCCTCGTGAGGGCGCAACGAACACAACTCGTTCGAAAGGCGTTCGGGCAACATCGGAACTGTGCGGTCGACCAAATAGACCGACGTGGCGCGCTGTTGAGCCTCGTTGTCTATGGTGTCGTCGGGGCGCACGTAGTGTGTCACATCGGCAATATGAACACCGATCTCCCACACTCCATCCTTTATCTTTTTGACCGACAGTGCATCGTCAAAATCCTTTGCATCGGCAGGGTCCACAGTGAACGTCACCGTATCTCTAAAGTCGCGACGCTCAGCATAATCCTCCTCCGTGATTCTCGATGCGATCCTCTCGGCCGCCTGCTCGATTGTATCTTCAAAGTTATAGGGCAGGTCATACTCCGCCAAAATAGCGTGCATCTCGGTGTCATTATCGCCCACATCTCCCAACACATCAATGATCTCGCCAATTGGGCTCTTGGTCCCCATAGGCCAATCCTTGATCCTAAAAGAGACCTTCTTGCCATTCTCCAAATCGGGCCATAGTTTCTTGGGTACAAAGACATCGTGAGGCATATT
>JBCQUO010000088.1:0-4725 GCA_047173955.1 Rikenellaceae bacterium | reverse complement strand
ATTTTCCATCCCACATTCTTGCTACTTCGACAGAAGAACAATCGAACAGATCTACCCGAAAGAGCAACATCTATTACTGCGTAATGACATCGATAACGCTTGGTAATTTGATTGAACTGATAAAATTTTGTTATTAAAGCGGGCGGTCGATACTTACGGGTATCGGCCGTTTTTTTTGCGTTTGTAGTCAAACGAAATACTTTTTATTAAATTATTTCAAAAATTAACACTTTTGTAACATCTCTGTATCTCTCTTGTATTCAATGTGTTAAGGGGTAGGTTGAATAAAAATTAAAAATATTTCGTAATTTTTTTAATTAAACACTTGCACGGTTCATATTTTTGCCCTATCTTTGCAGTGAAGTTTTAAAGTTCTTTTAAAGTTCTTTTAAAGTTCATTTAGGTTAGTGTTAGGTTGGTTGAGGAGATCGGCAGGTTGTAACGAAAGTTACTAAGATGAAAAGCTGTGGTGGCTGGACATTGAATACCTCCGTTCGCCTCACTTTTTTTTTCCCTACTTACAATATAAGTATTAAAAGGCGACTAGTAAAATTAGTCGCCTTTTTCAATAATTTAACTTTTTTGAACTTTTTACTTGACAAAGGGGTATCTCTATTGTATATTTGCAGTGTGATTCAACGCCGCTACTGCGCAGAGTGGGTTGTTTTCGCACTTAAACAGCTAAACAATAGTAGAATATGAAAGAGTTAAATAATTTGATCAAGCGGCAGACCATCACCATCACCATCAAGCTAACGAGTTCAACGACCCCATTCAGACTAAGCAACCTCTTGGGCAACCCCTCAAGCAAGAAAGGAGCACGAAGATGAACACAGAACATAGAGATAGTTTCGTCTTTTACAACAGCTTCAAGCAGGCTATAGATGAGCTTGAGGATGCACAGCAGCTACTCCTCTACCAATCCATTTCCACCTATGCACTCTATCGCCAGGAGCCCGAATTGGAGGGTATAACCAAGGTTGTGTGGGTACTTATCAAACCACAATTGGATGCCAATTGGCGCAAGTACGAAAAGGGGTGTCGAGGAGGAGAACATGGTAAGTTAGGCGGTGCTCCAAACGGTAATCAGAACGCTAAAAAACAACCCCAAAACAACCCCAAAACAACCCCTAATGTAAATGATAATGATAATGTAAATGTAAATGTTAATGTCAATGATTTACAAACATCTATACCTCCTTTATTGAGTGAAGTAACTACCTTTGTTTCAGAGAATTACCTCGACGTCGACCCCCAATACTTCTACGACTACTACGCCTCTAACGGATGGATGATCGGTAAAACACCAATGATAGATTGGCAAGCCACACTCCGCAATTGGGATCGCAAAACAGACAAAACCAACCAAACTCAAACCCTACAAATAACCCTCAGCAATGACCTATAACACCAACGCAGAGATCGAACAGAGCTTGTTAGGCGCAATCATCATCGAGCCGATATACCTACCCGATGTGATGGCCACAATAGCCCACAACGACCCTTTTACCGACCCCACAAACAGCGCAATTTTCGCGGAAATCCGCAAGCTATACACCCAAGGCGACAAGGTCGATATGCTCTCCTTGGCCACCAGACCCGCGCTCAAAGGCAAAACCGCCTACATCGCAGCACTCACTCAAAAGGTCGCTCACGGCACCAATAGCCTCCAATATGCGCGTATCCTCTGCGAGCAACATATGCGTCACAAACTCCAAGCGATGGGCTCAGAACTTAGCGCCAAAGCCGAGGTGAGCGACGATGTAGGCGAGGTGATGACCTGGGCACAACAGACCATAGACGAGACAATGGGGGTGGTCACAACAAGCCACTCTCCACGCCACGTGGGCGACATCCTAAAGGAGACCCTCGCTGAGATAGAGCTGCGCACAAAAGCATTCAAAAATGGTGAGCCAGTGGGTATTCTAACAGGTTTAAAGGCTCTGGACGAGGCAACAGGCGGCTTCAAAGGGGGTCAGCTCATAGTCTTGGCAGGACGTCCCGCAATGGGTAAGAGTGCCGTGATGTTGCACTTCGCACGCCAGGCAGCCGATCGAGGCACTCCGACGGTGATCTTCTCACTCGAGATGCAGGGCAGGGAGCTTGGCGATAGGCTACTGCTAGGAGAATCAAAGGTCGATAATAGTGGCTACAAAGTTGGTAGCATATCGGGCGATGAGTGGCAGAGCATCGAGAGCGCCAACACTTCGCTGTGTCGCCTACCGCTACACATTGCCGACTCCTCGAGCGTAACGATCCAAACCATCAAGGCGCAGTGTCAGCAGCTGCGTGCCAAGGGGCGTTGCTCAATGGTCATCATCGACTACCTCCAACTGCTCGACACCCGAAGCTCGAGCCGCAATGCCAACCGTGAACGTGAGATTTCGGAGACCACACGCCAAGCCAAAGTGATGGCAGCCGAATTAGATGTGCCAGTGATACTACTCTCTCAGTTGAGCCGCAAAGTAGAGGAGCGAGCCGACAAAACTCCATTATTGTCCGACCTCCGTGAGAGTGGAGCAATCGAGCAAGATGCCGACATGGTACTCTTCATCTCCCGCCCAGCAATGTACGGAATAGAAAAACTCGAAACCCACCGCCACGGCACAATCTCAACCCAAGGCCTAGGAGTGCTCTCCATAGCCAAACAACGCAACGGCCGAACAGGCAACTGCTACTTCCACCACTCGCCCGACCTCAATCGCATCACGGACTACAACGCATAACCCCCTCCCCAAAACAGCAAAATACAAGCGCATACTAAAGTTAATCCCCGAAGCTCGCACACCACAGCCACGAGGACACAACACAATGAGCGCAACATTCACCAAGCTACGCACCTTTTGGGGCTGGTGCATCACAGCCAAGAAAACCACCAACCACCCCATAATCGAGGTTAAGGAGGAGATCTACGGCACACCATACTACATCACCATTGACGAGCGCAAGCAGATAGAGTGAACGAACCTAAGCCGACACCCTCATTTAGCTATCCAGCGAGATATATTTGTTTTTCAATGCTGCATAGGTTGCAGAGTGGGCGATCTAATTCAATACACCCCCGACAATATCGTAAATGGTGCGTTGGAGTACATACCACGCAAAACGAAAGATGGGCGACCTATCACAGTCAAAGTACCATTAAGTAGGGTAAAATAATTATTGGTGTGTTTTTAAGAGTACTATTGGAGAAGAGATTTTTTTGCTATTGAATCGAAAATATAGTTATTCTATATTGAGAATTGATAGTGAAAAATATCGCTCCAAGAGTGCTTTTAAAAATATGGCAATAATTGTTTTACACTACTTAAATAGCACCGCAAATAATATTCTCGAAAGGTACAAGGGATTTAAGCGCGAACCCCTCCGAAGTCGTCGAGTCGTGGGCGATCTATTACCTTTTATCAGTGAGCAGAAATATAACGACTCATTGAAATTGATATTTAAGGCGGCACGAATAAATAGGGTTATCCAATGGCTCAACCCCCTAACGGGAGACGTAGAACCTCGACCACTCTATGAGGTGGCAAGCTCGCACCTCGCACGCAGAACCTTTGTCGGCAACATCTACAAAAAGGTTAAAGATCCTAATTTAGTAGGTGCGTTGAGCGGACACAAAGAGGGATCAAAAGCCTTTGCCCGATATAGGGACATAGATAACGATATGAAAAAAGATTTGGTAAATTTAATTGACTAAGACGATGAAAAAGATAAAAGATAGTGCTAACAAGCTCTGTTATATTGAGCCGCAGAAAGGCAGGGGCAACTTCGACTCCTTTATAAAATTTTTTGAGACAAATTTTGAGTATGACAATGAGGGTTGGGCGCAAACTCCTCGCAGAGAGGACAATGGCAAAGGCTGGATAAAAGGCGGCAATCACAAAGAATGGATGGAGCGGAGGCAAGCCGAGTTTGACAACTATTTCAAGGCAGTCTATCGCAATGTGAATACTAAAACTGAGGGGGAGGAGCTAAAAAAATTAATCCTAAATAGAAAGCTCGCTATGCAAAGGTCTCCTATTGATGAAACCACAAAGGAACAATTTATAAAAGACGTTGAGACCTTAGTTGAGATCTTAGACCATAAATTACAAATGCTGGACGATGACACCCCGCAATCAAAACAGGAGAAAGAAACAGAAATACCCAGCTTTGAGGAGATATTATTGCGTGGCGACAACGAGAAGAAAAAGCAGATTGTAGAATCGATTAGATCCAGTAATACTACTGGAGTCGGTGCGTATGTCGCGGGTGTGTACTCTGTATTGCTGGAGAAAAATTGGATAGAAAAGAAAAAAAAGACAGATGGAGGTAGAAAGCGTTTTTACAAAGTATGGTGTAAAGAGTTTGGCATCGCTAATTTGAGAAGTATCGAGAGTAGTGCAAATGAATACTTGAAAGAAAATAATAGTGATCGTGGATTTACGCTCGATTATAAAGATAAAATTATTCGCGATTTAGGCATCTAAAGTATCATAACATTATAGTGGAGACGTGTATAACTGCAAGGTTATGCACGTTTTTTTGTTGCCTATGTTGCTTAACAATTATACACAACAGAGTCTCTAACTACCTTTGTCCTAACGTTGAGGGAGCGAGTGCAACCGACCCTCGACGATGCACGGGCGGGGAGTGTTGCACCTACCCCAAACGGCATAATTTAACACTACAATGTTATGTTAGAACAAAATGCAATTTACCAAGTAAGCGGCGCAGATTTAATGG
>JBCQUO010000024.1:0-31576 GCA_047173955.1 Rikenellaceae bacterium | reverse complement strand
GCTGAAGTTATCCTCGTACCCCTCCTTGCGCATCTCGGGGGTCATGATTCCTCCAATCGCCGAGGCTGACGCTACGGCTGAGCCCGAGATCGCACCAAAGAGCATATTCGCTGTGACATTAACAAAGGCCAAACCTCCGGGGAAGCGACCCACCAACACCTTGGCGAAGTTAACCAAGCGGATGGCTATACCTCCTCGATTCATGATGTTGCCCGAGAGAATGAAAAATGGAATAGCGAGCAGAGTAAAGCTATTGAGTCCCGAGGCCATGCGCAGGGCGTAGGTTGTGAATGCAGGCAACATATCTATCGACGAGAGCATTGTTAACACTCCTGCGGCTCCGATGCTGAATGCTACGGGAACGCCCATAGCCAAAAAACCAAAGAAGCTAACAACCAATATTATAACACCTATAAATTCCATAATTTATCTTCGTAGTTTAAGGGGAGTTATATTTTCTCCCTAATTTTAATTTTTAGTTAATAATTTCCCATTTTTGATTTTGCAAAAGTGGGTCGTAGTGGCTCCTACCACCGATTTTTGCAAAAGCAAAAAGGGGTGGTTAGTAGCTTAAAAGTGATTTTGGGAGAAATTAGATCTCCCCTTAAGTAAGTTATCAATCGAGTAGTAGCTAATGACAAGGCCACTTAGGGGGAGTACCATATATACATATCCCCAGTTGAGGTCCAGCGCTGCTGAGTGAACATTCAAAAGAAAGCGCGTGTAGACCAGCCATATGCCCCCCACAACCATCACGCAGAAGCTAAAGAGCAGAACGATAATCTCGACCGAAGCCTTCACCGCCCTCTTTTTATTGTCACTGAGTTTGTCGACCAAAAAGCTGATCGAGAGGTGTTCGTTTTTACCATAGACATAGGCCCCTCCCAAAACGCCGAGCCAGATCAAAAGGAACGATGCAAGCTCGTCGGTAAAGGTGCTGGGATTAACAAAAACGTAGCGGCTCAGAACCTGCCACAGGACATCTATGACCATCACCGAGAGGATCGCCCCAAGTGTCCACTCCATTGCTTTATCTATCTTTTCTCGAATCATTGTTTTGCCTCCTCCTCTTTTAATTGTGATTTAAACTCTTGAACCTTTTCGACCATTCTGTAAAGATCTTTAGTCTCTTTGTATTTCTCGGGTAGGTCGCGTACCATATCTATAAATGGTTGTTTGTCGGGGTAATAAATCGTGCAACCTCTCTTCTCGACCTCCGCCATCGACTCCTTCTCTTGTCGGGCCCACACCTCGCGTTGATACATCTCGGCACTCTCGATCGCCTCCATCAGCCACTCGCGCTCTTGGGTCGACAGATCAGCCCATATAACATTGCTTATGATAAGCACATCGGGGATAATCGCATGTTCGTTGATTGAGTAGTGTTTGGCCACCTCGAAATCATTACTCGTGTGGTAGGTAGGTGAGTTATTTTCGGCCCCATCGACAACTCCACTTTGGAGTGCGGTGTATAGCTCACCGAGCGAAATAGGCGTTGCCGAACCACCAAAGGCACTCATCATGTCTATCGCCATAGCGTTGGGCATAACGCGTATGCGGAGCCCTTTGAGATCCTCGGGTTTGAGGATTGGTTTGTCGGTGGTATAAAAACTTCTCGCCCCAGCGTCGAAGTATCCAAGGCCACGGAAGAGGCACTTTTCGGTCGATAGCAACATTTCGTCGCCAATTGGTCCATCTATGATATCGTAAAACTGCTCCTTGCTCTCGAAGATGTAGGGTAGTCCAAAGAGTTTAAACTCATCGACGAAGTTCGACAGCGATGCCGCCGATACCTTTGTGAGCGCGAGGCTACCTATTTGGAGCATCTCGATACATTGGTTCTCGGAGCCTAGTTGTGCACCCGAATATATCTCCACCTCCATCTTTCCGCCCGACACCTCTTGGAGCTTTTCGTTGAGGTGCAGGAGCCCTACATGCACGGGGTGCTGCTGGTTGAGGTTGTGCGACATTTTTAGCACACGCACGTCATGACTCTCGTCGCACGAAGTAAGCAGCGCGAGCACGGCGAGTGCAATTGCAAAGTTTTTAAGTCTCATATTTAAATTTTGTGGTAAGGTTCAAGTTGGTTTTATTTGGTTTTGTGTAGGTCACATATACAAATGTAATATTTTTTTTTGGAAAATATATCACATAAACAATAAACTTATACACAAATATATGGGTAAAAGGTGCCTAAAAAGTACTCTTTGAGGGGCCTTAGTGTATAAAACGAAAAAAAAAAGAGTTAAAAATATTGGTAATTCAACAAAAAATGTATAATTTTACAAAGGAAATATAATTACTAACCTGAGCCTATAAATTAAGTGCTTAAAATTTTAAAATAAAGTTATGGTAAACTTTTCATTGGAGGGCAAAGTAGCCCTTGTTACAGGAGCTTCGTACGGTATTGGTTACGCAATCGCTTCATCTCTTGCTGCTGCTGGCGCAAAAATCGTATTCAACGACATCAACGAGGCTGCTGTCCAAAAAGGACTCGAGGCTTACAAAGCTGATGGTATTGATGTTCACGGTTATGTGTGCGACGTTACAAACGAGGAGGCAGTATACAAAATGATCGCTCAGATTGAGGCTGAGGTTGGTATGGTTGACGTGTTGGTTAACAACGCAGGTATCATCAAACGTGTTCCTATGCACGAGATGTCGGCTGCTGAGTTCCGTCAAGTTATCGATATCGACCTTAACGGTCCATTCATCATGGCTAAAGCTGTGATCCCAGCGATGATGAAGAAGGGTGCTGGTAAGATCATCAACATCTGCTCTATGATGTCTGAGCTTGGTCGTGAGACTGTATCTGCTTATGCTGCTGCTAAGGGAGGTCTTAAGATGCTTACTCGCAATATCGCTTCTGAGTACGGTGAGTACAACATCCAATGTAACGGTATCGGCCCCGGCTATATCGCAACTCCTCAAACAGCTCCACTTCGCGAGCCTCAAGCAGATGGTTCTAAACACCCATTCGACTCATTTATCTTGGCTAAGACTCCAGCTGCTCGTTGGGGTAACCCAGAGGATTTGGCAGGACCTGCTGTATTCTTGGCTTCTGAGGCTTCAAACTTCGTAAATGGTCACGTACTTTACGTAGATGGTGGTATCTTGGCTTACATCGGCAAGCAGCCTAAGTAATCTTTAGTTTTCACAGACAGATTCAAATAGGGTTGGCTTATTATATAATATAATGTGCCAACCCTCCTTATCAAAAAACTAAACCAAAAACTTAATAAAAAACTATGGAAGTATTTCAGTATATAATCCAGCTTGGAGCTGCGGTGATGATGCCTATTATCTTTACGATATTGGGTATCTGCTTGCTTATTAAGCCAAGCAAAGCCCTTCACTCGGGTCTTTTTGTGGGTGTAGGATTCGTGGGATTGTCAATCATTACAGCACTTTTGACTTCAACTTTGGGTCCTGTGTTGAACGACATCGTTAAAAATTATGGTCTCGAGCTAGAGGTGTTCGATATGGGTTGGCCAGCCGCTGCGGCAGTTGCATACAACGCACCTGTTGTTGGAGCCTTGATTATCCCAGTTTGTTTGGGCGTTAACGTATTGATGCTAGTTACCAAAACTACTCGTACAGTAAACATCGACCTTTGGAACTATTGGCACTTCGCTTTTATCGGTGCTATCACATACTTCGCTTCTGAGAGCCTTTTGTGGGGATTCTTCGCAGCTATCGTATGCTATATCATCACAATGGTTATGGCCGATTTGACAGCTAAGAAGTTCCAAGGATACTACGAGGGTATGGAGGGAATCTCTGTTCCTCAGCCTTTCTGCCAAGGTTTCGTTCCTTTCGCTGTTGTTCTCAACAAGGCGATGGATGCAATCCCCGGATTCGACAAACTTAATGTCGATGCAGAGGGTATGAAGAAGAAGTTCGGTATCTTGGGCGAGCCACTCATCTTGGGAGTTATCGTCGGTGGAGTGATCGCAGCTTTCGCGGAGTTCGGTGCAGGAGCTGCTGAGGCTTCAATCGCCGACAAGATCAAAAATATCCTTGTTTGTGGTATCAAAATGGGTGCCGTGATGGAGCTTATCCCACGTGTTACTCGCCTATTTATCGAGGGTTTGATGCCAATCTCACAAGCTACCAAAGAGCTTATCGCTACCAAGTTTAAGAACTCTAAGGGACTTAGCATCGGTATGACCCCAGCACTTGTTATTGGTCACCCAACAACTCTTGTTGCATCGTTGATCTTGATCCCTATCGTCCTTTTCCTTTCGGTTATATTGCCCGGAAACAGATTCTTGCCTCTAGCTTCACTTGCTGGTATGTTCTATGTGTTCCCAATGGTCCTCCCAATCACAAAGGGTAATGTTGTGAAAACAGTTATTATCGGTCTTGTGTCGGTTGTCGTGGGTCTATACTTCGTGACTAACCTAGCTCCATCGTTTACACTCGCTGCACACGATGTATATGAGGCTACAGGTGACGCTGCTGTACATATCCCAGCTGGATTCTCTGCTGGTGCAGCTCTTGACTTCGCTTCAAGTCTCTTCGCTTGGGTTATCTTCCACCTAACTCACACTCTCAAGATCGTTGGTCCTATCATCCTCGGTGTATTCACACTTGGTTTGATGCTTCTCAACCGTCGCAACATTATCAAATCAGAGAAATCAGAACAATAATTAAAATAAATTTATGAAAGCATTATTTTTATCAGCCATGGCACTTTTTGCAGTAACAACAGCGTCTGCACAGAAGGTTAACTATGAGGTGCGCTACGCTACAAACCCAACAGATTATAAGAGCTACGACACAGAGCGTCTACGCAGTGAGTATCTTATCCAAGGTCTATTCGTAGAGAATGAGACAAATATGGTATACACTATGCACGATCGTTTTATCATCGGTGGTATCATGCCAGTTGGAAAGTCAATCAAATTGGAGACAATTGATCCATTGAAGGCAGACTACTTCTTGGAGCGTCGCGAGATCGGTATCATTAATATCGGTGGAACAGGTGTTATCACTGTAGGTAAGAAGTCTTACCCAATCGGTTACAAAGAGGCTCTTTACATCGGTCGCGGAAACGAGGAGGTTACATTTACATCTGACGATGCATCTAAACCAGCTCTTTTCTACTTCAACTCAGCAACAGCTCACAAAGAGTACCCAACAAAGTTCATCGGTCTTAAGGATGTTGTTCCAGTAGAGCTAGGTACACTTGAGGAGTCTAACCACCGTGTTATCAACAAATACATCGTTAACCAAACAATGGAGACATGTCAACTTCAATTGGGTATGACAGAGCTTAAGCCCGGTAGCGTATGGAACACAATGCCAACACACGTTCACGATCGTCGTATGGAGGCTTACTTGTACTTCGAGGTTCCAGAGAGCGGTGCTGTATCGCACTACATGGGTACACCTCAGGAGACTCGTAGCATATGGATGCACAACCACGAGGCTGTTATAGCTCCAGAGTGGAGTGTTCACGGTGCTGCAGGAACAAGTAACTACACCTTTATTTGGGGTATGGCTGGTGAGAACCTTGACTATGGTGATGTCGAGGGAGTTGCAGTTCCAGATATGAAATAAGCCTCACTTCCCTTTTTCTTGGGGATGATGATAGCTTAATTATTCAAGATCCAATGGCCTATAAATGGCTGTTGGATCTTTTTTATTGATGCTGAGGTCAGAGTCCTTTTAAGAGGCTGGACTGCCTCATGCCGGCGGGCGCACAGCAAGCTGTGATTTGTTTTCCTTGCGCTTTATGTTGAGGCCGCGATGTATTTTTGCGCTAAAGCGTGAAATTTAATATAAAAGAGGTGGATTCTCTCCTCGAAAGCGAGCTTTCGGTTCAGTATCCACCTCTTTCATATTACCCCCCTCCCTCCCATAAGGGGGAAACCTCTCGCGGCCCCACCCTCAAAGCGAGGGAATCACATGCTAAAGTTCACGGCTCGCACCGCCTGCCCGGCGTTAGGGCAGGCCAGCCAATAACGCAGCCTCACAGCATATTCTACCAACCCAAGAACAGCATACCAAAAGCGCAGAAACTTATCACAAATCCGCCTATGGCGTGCGAGAAGCGCTCTACACCTTCGGTTTTGATGCGTGCGTAGCTGTAGTTACCCAATATCACCATCGAGACTATCGTTAGGATCGTGGTGAGTGTAAAGAGCAGGATGAGCCACGCTATCTCTGAGGGTGAGCGGTGTGTGCCCGAAAAGAAGAGGAGTGGGATGATCGGCTCGCTGGGGCCCATCACAAAGATTGCGAAGAGCACTAGGGGGGTCACCTTTATACGTTTTTGAGGCACGACAGCTTGGTCGTGTTTATGTTCGTAGACATAGACATCGTCGCCCATAACATCGAAGTGTTTGTGGGGTTGGACCTTGCGTGCGCGCCATAGGCCGTAGCACATATATACGACTCCAAATACAAGGAATGACCAGCTCGCCATCTCACCTCTAATATCTTGAAAAAAAGATATTTCACTCAGCTGCCAACCCATTACAACACCTATGATGCCGAGGATTATAGAGCTAAAGACATGTCCGAAGCCGCACACTACGGCTAGCATGATGGTCTTTGTGAGTGACCATCCGCGAGATTTTTGTAGCACGACAAAGGGCAAGTAATGGTCGGGCCCTGCTGCGGTGTGTAAGAAAGCTATCGTGATAGCTGTGAGCGAGAGTGAAAAGAATGTAGCTGATAACATAAGAAAAAATAATTAGACTCTCCAAAGGTACTCTTGCACCTCTAGGAATAGTTTATATAATGACTCGCCGCTCGTGCCCAAAACTCTAAGGACGAAGCCGCTAAAGTGGCTTTTTGAGATACCGAAATCTATTTTTTGGTGGGTTGATTGTTGTTCATAGATCTGCTCTATGCAACGATCAATATCTATATCTTCGCGCGTGGTCTGAAACACCAATGTCCCTTGGTGGGTGTACCCCTCCAAGAGTCCGCACGATCGTAGAGGCGATGATTGTGGGTTTAGCCACACATGATCCTTGAGGCGTAGCACACCATTGGCGCGCACCTCCACGGAGTTCGAAAACTCTCTGAACTCGAACTCCTCGCCATGGAATTTACGTCCGCAGGTGATAATCTCGCTCTGCAAAAAGGAGCTCTCAGGGCCCAGCTCAACTTTGGTCTGCGACCGAAAAGATGAGTTGCGGTGGGGGACGATCGGGTGCGCCACCTGCGAGAAGTACCCTCCATTGCCCACGTTGATGTTGATCCTTTGTGTGGCATGACCATCCATGTCGAAAATGCGCATGTAGGATTGACTCATGAGTTGCAGTCGCGAGTGGGGAAGGAGCGCTATATCTATCTGGTAATCATCTCCGCTGAGTACCCCGGGTGATGTGCTCATCTGCATCAAATATGCCCCACCATCGTGTTTGAGCTGCCCCACCGAAACAACCCTAAACGGTGGGGTGACATACAAACTTAAGAGGTATGATCTCCCCTCCCTGCATCCGATCTTTAGGTCAATGCGTGCATCCATCCCCTATCGGCAAAGTTTGGGCTCTTCGACATCCTCCAAAAGGGCCTCGTGTTTGATCCATCCGATCACCGACTCCAACCCCTCGTCTGTTTTGAGGTTGGTAAAGACGAATGGTTTTCCACCCCTCATGCGACGAGAATCCTGCTCCATAACCTCTAGGCTCGCCCCCACATATGGAGCCAAGTCGATCTTGTTGATTAGCAGTAGATCGGAGCGCGTAATGCCCGGCCCACCCTTGCGTGGGATCTTCTCGCCCTCCGACACATCTATCACAAAGATCGCAACATCTACCAAGTCGGGGCTGAATGTCGCCGAGAGGTTATCGCCACCGCTCTCGATGAAGATAATCTCGATATCTGGGAAGCGAGCGACCATCTCCTCGACAGCCTCCAAATTCATACTTGCATCTTCGCGGATAGCGGTGTGGGGGCATCCGCCTGTCTCCACGCCAATTATTCGCTCCGCAGGGAGTGAGCTGTTCTTTGTTAGGAACTCCGCATCCTCTTTGGTGTAGATATCATTGGTGATGACTCCCACACTATACTCGTCACATATCCTGCGAGTTAGGCGCTCCAAAAGAGCTGTTTTGCCCGATCCCACAGGGCCAGCGACCCCAATCTTTATATAATCTCTTGCTTTCATTTATCTTTTCCTTTTTATGACATATACAACCGCGAGTATAACCTCTCGTGCTGCATAGCCTTTATATCAAATCCCACGGCACAAACCCCTCTCATCTCGGGGTCGACCTCTATTGTCTCGCCGACCAACTCATCCAGCTGCGCCTCCAACTCAAATATTAAATCTTGACCCGAAAGCTGCCCCAGAGGGATCAGCTTCACGGCATTTGTAACCATGCAGACCAAGGTGTTGTAGTAGAACGAGAGGAGTGTTTCGTGGAGCGTCAACCCCAAGTTTGCAGCCACTGCACCATAAATAATGGGATAGTGCCCCCCACGGTTTTGGGTTAGCTCACTTAGGCTATCCACATTGTCCAATCGCCTCTCAAAAATCTTTAATAGTCGCACCCCTAACTTAAGACTCGCGTTGCGGATCTCCGCAGGGGATTTTATCGCTGTGCACTCCTCGTCCAACTCCTTTAGCCTCTCGGGCGTGCCGAGCGTGGTGGCCTCCCAAGCCAACCGCACATATAGAGCGTCGTTGTATTTGGCATTCTCCCACAACGAATTGCGCACAAAGATCTTTGCACTCGCACAGTCGCACACCCCTCCCTGCTGGACATAACTCTCCAACCCATACGAATGGGCGTAACCTCCAATGGGGAGCGTCGGGTCCGAGAGGTGAAGTAGAGCTGCTAGTTTCGAGTTCATGAGTTACTCTGAATTTCTTGCGGCAAAGCCTATAACCTTCTCAAAGAGTGATTCATGGTGAGGTTTATCGTGGCTGTGGTGGTGGCCGCTAGCGTTGCTTTTGAGTCTATTGACCAACTTGCGACTCTCCTCTTTGGGGTTGTAACCTGCGCTCTGCAACCACCTGAACATCGGAGCTTCGTAGGGTAGCAAGATCTCCTCTCCCTCAATAAATAGTGGCATATGTTTATTGCCGATCTCGTAACATATAGTCGCCATCTCGTACATATTGGCTGGCGATATAACAATTGTGGGGGTCGCTAGGACCCTCACCACAATTGCATAATCAGTGTCGCGGAAGAGCACGTCTCCCTCCTTCATCGCAACGCTCTCGGCCATATATTTCATCGCAATATCTCGCCCAGCCGCTGTCTTTTTGCGCTGTATACGCTTGCTGAGTTCGTACCACTCCAACTGCACCTCATCAATCTCCAGACCCGAAAGATCTACCTGCGATTGATTCCCTAAAATCTCTGTAATTTTCATTATTATTGTTTAAAATATCACTTTGCTCCCTCTAGAACATAAAATATCTTTGTGCCAAAGGTAGCTCATTGGCCGCCTCGCATGTTATGTGCTCGCCATCGACTGTCACCTTGTAGTTCTCGGGATTAACCTCGATCTCGGGCGTTGCGTTGTTGTGGATCATATCGGCCTTGCCAATGTTGCGGCACCCCTTGACTGGGAGCAACATCTTTTTGAGGCCATACTCCTGAACTATACCCATATCCAATGACGCTTGCGATACAAAGGTTGCGCATGTAGATGCCACAGCTCCTCCAAATGCGCCAAACATTGGTCGGTAGATCACGGGCTGAGGTGTTGGGATAGAGGCATTTGCATCGCCCATCTTCGCGTAAGAAACAAATCCACCCTTAACGATCATCTCGGGCTTAGCACCAAACAACGCTGGTTTCCACAATACCAAGTCGGCGATCTTGCCAACCTCTACCGAACCTATATAATCCGATATTCCGTGCGCAATAGCAGGGTTAATCGTATATTTGGCAACATATCTCTTCACGCGGAAGTTATCGTTTCCCGTGCCTTCATCCTCGACCAAAGCACCGCGCTGGGACTTCATCTTGCTGGCTGTTTGCCATGTGCGTGTCACTACCTCTCCGACACGACCCATCGCCTGAGAGTCGGAACTCATGATGCTAAAGACTCCCATGTCGTGCAAAATATCCTCCGCTGCGATTGTCTCGGGGCGAATACGTGAATCGGCAAACGACACATCCTCGGGGATGCTCTTGCTCAAATGGTGACACACCATCAACATATCTAAGTGCTCATCTACGGTGTTGCGAGTGAATGGACGCGTTGGGTTAGTCGACGCAGGCAATACATTGGGGTACATAGCCGCCTTGATGATGTCGGGCGCATGGCCTCCACCTGCACCCTCGGTGTGGTAGGTGTGGATCACGCGGCCACCGATCGCAGCCATCGTATCCTCCAAAAATCCAGCCTCGTTGAGCGTGTCGGTGTGGATAGCTACCTGCACATCATACTTGTCGGCAACCTTAAGCGACGAGTCAATAACAGCAGGCGTAGACCCCCAATCCTCGTGTATCTTAAGTCCTGCGGCTCCTGCCTCGATCTGCTCCTCTATGGGGCGTTGTGTGGCGCAGTTTCCCTTGCCCAAAAACGCTAGGTTGATCGGGTAATCATCGGCCGACTCCAACATCCTGCGTATGTTCCACGCTCCGGGGGTGATTGTCGTAGCGTTGGTGCCATCGTTGGGGCCTGTACCGCCACCGATCATTGTTGTGATTCCACCACAAATAGCGGTCTCAACTTGTTGTGGACAGATGAAATGTACGTGCGAGTCGATACCTCCTGCGGTGAGTATATATCCATTTCCGCCATGCATCTCGGTCGATGCTCCGATTGTCATCCCTTCGGTCACACCATCCATAATGTCGGGATTTCCAGCCTTGCCGATAGCTACGATCTTTCCATCGCGGATACCAATATCGGCCTTGACGATACCCCAATGGTCGACGATTATCGCCCCCGTGATGCAGAGGTCCAAAACGCCATCTTCGCGCACTGCGGTGCTATTTTGCCCCATGCTCTCGCGAACGGTTTTGCCCCCTCCGAACTTAACCTCATCGCCGAGTGTGGCGTAATCCTTCTCGATCTCGATGATCAGATCGGTATCTCCGAGCCTCACTCTGTCCCCTGCTGTGGGGCCCAAGAGGTTGGCATATTTTTCTCTACTAATCTTTAAGCTCATGACCTTATATGGTTTTAAATCCCTTACTTTTCATACTCTCCATAGCCTCCTCTTTTGGGGCTCCGTTCGAGAGGTTATTAACGCCGATGACCAACTTCTTGCCACCCAACTCCACCAACTCCACGCTCTTTTGCTCGCCTGCCTCAAAACGCACAGCTGTGCCAGCAGGGATATTTAGGCGCATGCCAAATGCCTTCTCGCGGTCAAAAGCCAATGCTTTGTTGACCTCGAAAAAGTGAATGTGTGAACCTACTTGTATGGGTCTATCTCCGCTGTTTATCACCTCTATAGTTATTGTCTGGCGACCTTCGTTTAGGGTAATGTCGCCCTCCTTAATGAAAAATTCTCCCGGTATCATAGTTGTTATCTTATAGGGTCGTGGACCGTTACTAATTTTGTTCCGTCGGGGAATGTAGCCTCGATCTGTACATCGTGGATCATCTCGGCGATCCCCTCCATCACATCGTCACGTGTGAGGATCTCGGCACCCGACTGCATAAGCTCGGCTACGGTGCGACCCTCGCGCGCACCATCCAACAGGTGTTGGCTAATGTAGGCAATCGCCTCTGGGTAGTTGAGCTTGATACCCTTTGCGAGGCGACGTGCTGCGACATCGCCTGCGTAATAGAGCAGAAGTTTCTCTGTTTCGCGTGGTGTTAAGTGCATAGTTATATCTGTTTTTATTATTTATTCTATGGTCTCAAATGTAAGGATTTTTTTGCGATTTTTTGCAGTTTACCCCCCTTATTTTAGCCTCAACGAAGTAAAAAAGGGGATGGCCAACAAGATTGAGTCTCGCCAGTCACCCCCACGGTTAGGTATAAAAAAGTTGGTTATACCGATAGATAGCTCTTCAACTCGTCGTAGTCGGCATTCTCCTTAGAGAAGCTCTGAACAACGCGACCTCTATCCATTATAAAGTAGTTATCCGTAAGCAACTTCGCGAAGTCCAACTTCTGCTCGACAAGCAAAACAGCCAAATTGCGCTTGGCGATCTGATCCTTCAACACATCAGCAATCTCCAATGTGATAGAAGGTTGGATTCCCTCCGTAGGCTCATCCAAGATAAGTAGCTTGGGGTTGCCAACGAGTGCACGCGCGATGGCCAACTGCTGTTGCTGTCCACCACTTAAGTTTCCACCCAAACGGTTGCGGAAGGTCTTAAGGATCGGGAAGATAGAGTAGATCTCATCTTCGTCGAAGTTCTTCTCTTTGGTGGTTAGAGCCTCCGTACCAATGAGTATATTCTCGTAGACTGTGAGCTTCGAGATAATCTCGCGACCCTGTGGTACATATGCTATTCCGCTCTGTGCGCGCTTCTCGGTGGGAAGCGAGATGATCGACTTGCCATCGAAGGTGATATTGCCCTGCGTTGTCTTGACAAGACCCATGATAGTGCGCATAAGAGTTGTTTTACCCACTCCATTACGCCCCATAATTGTTGTCACCTTGCCATCTTCGGCACTCATATCCACTCCCCACAATATAGCACTCTGGCCATAAGCTGCGTGTAGATCCTCTATTTCGAGTAATGATTTCATAATAATTCCTTATTTAGCGTTAAGTACCTGTGCTGAATCGGGTGCACCCAAATAGCAGTCAATAACCTGCTTGTTGTTCTTGACCTCCTCGAACGAACCCTCGGTGAGGATCTCGCCGCGCACCAAAACTGTAACTTTGTCCTTGGCGATCTGCTCCACGAAGTGCATATCGTGCTCTATGACAATCACACTGTGGTTCTTGCTAAGCTCAATGAGTAGCTCTCCCGTTTTGGCCGTCTCGGCATCGGACATACCTGCTGCGGGCTCGTCGATCAACAACAGCTGTGGATCTTGAAGCAACACGATAGCGATCTCCAACCACTGTTTCTGTCCGTGAGAGAGCGCGCCAGCCAATGTATCCATATCTTTATCCAGATTCACAAGCTCTGCGGTGTTGTAGATCTTGGCACGTTGCGGAGGAGTTAGCTTAAAGAACATCGAAGAGAAGATTCCTCTAGCCCCCTTGAGTCCCAAAATCATATTATCGAATACCGAAAGACCCTCAAAAACCGATGGCTTTTGGAACTTACGTCCGATACCCATTTGGTTGATCTCGATCTCGGAGCGTCCGATAAGCTCCTCGCCATTGAACACCGCCGACCCCTGCCCGGGAACTGTCTTTCCACACAACACATCCATTAGCGTTGATTTACCTGCTCCATTGGGGCCGATTATCACGCGAAGTTCGTTGTCTCCCACATCCAAGCGATCGAGACAAAGTGCCACAACACTTCCAAATGACACTGTTAGATTTCTTATCTTTAACATCGCTGATTATATTTTAGAGGGTGAAACACTCTTTTTATTAAAAAACTTAGCCTTGATGATATGTCCAATCTCCAAAACACCCTTGTCGAGGTACAATACAGTAACCACATAAAGAGCACCCAAGATATATGGCCATGCCTCGGGCATAAGCGATGTAAACATACTATACATCAGGTTGACGATCAAGGCTCCGATAACAGCACCCTTCAACGATCCGCGTCCTCCCAAAGCGACCCAGATCAACATCTCGATCGACGCTCTCACATCCATACGCCCCGGAGTCACGATTCCCGTTTGTGGGAGGTACAACATTCCTGCAACCATCGCGATGAGAGCTCCGATCACAAAGATAGCCGTTTGGTAGTGAGCAACCTTGTATCCCGTAAATCTCAGGCGAGACTCACTATCGCGAACACCCACCAACACCTTACCGAACTTAGATTGAGTGAGGATCTTCGATCCGATGTAGATAGCGATCAAAACTATTACCGTAACCACATAGAGTCCCAACTTAACACCTTCGCTACGAAGGTCTAGACCCAACATCTGTTGGAAGTTGGTGAGTCCATTGGATCCTCCGAGCATCGTCTCGTTGCGCGAGAACAACAAGAACATCGCCCACGCTATGGCTTGTGTGATGATGGCAAAGAAGACACCCTTGATCCTGCGGCGGAAGATAAAGTTGCTAATCATAGCAAAACCAATCGTTGCAATTATGGTAGCAACAATAGCTCCTCCAAGTGTCTGGAATGGTTTCCAGAATAGAGGCAACTCAGTGACTTGGTTCCACTCCATAAATTGTGGGACAGCTGCCCCCTCGGGGAGGTTACAGATAGTTAGGGACATACCCATGCCATAGGCTCCCAAACAGAAGAAGAAGGCTTGACACATGGTCATGATTCCCGTGTATCCCCAAATCAAATCGACACCGATAGCTGCGATCGCAAAACAAAGGTAGCGACCCCAAAGTGTAACCGTGTCTATAGCTACAAGTCCTGTGAGATTTGCCACTGGGAGCAAAATCATAAAGACAAGTACCAATACATATATTAATTTATCTTTTTGCATAATAACATTTCAATTATAGGGTTCACTATCAATCATCACCAATACGCCCTTTGTCTGCAAAGAGCCCCTTGGGTTTGTACTGCAAGAATATGATGATAAGAAGCAACATCAACACTTTGCCATATACAGCCTCGAATCCTGCCTCAAATACCTTAGACAATACTCCGACACCCATACCCGACACTGCACATCCTGCCAATTTACCAACTCCACCTGTCACCACTGTCAAGAATGAATCTACGATGTATGTCTGTCCCATGTTTGGTACCACGTTTCCGATAAGTGTAATTGCACATCCAGCGATACCTGCCAAACCCGAACCAAACATAAAGGTAATCATGTCGATCTTCTTGGTCGAGATTCCCACACAAGCACTCATATTACGGTTCTGGGTCACCGCGCGGATCCTAACTCCTAGGCGTGTGCGCTGGAACAACATATAGACTCCGATAAATATTACGATCGTGAGTCCGATGATAAATAGGCGGTTGTAGGGTAGTATAAGTCCCGAACCTAAATTTACACCTCCCGACAGGATAGCTGGAGCCTTAACGGTCGTTAGATCTCCAAAAATTGAGCGTGCCAACTGTATAAGGATCAAACTAATTCCAAGTGTAGCGAGCATACTCTCGAGTGGGCGCGAGTACAAGTGCTTAAGAACCGTGCGCTCTATAAGGAGCCCAAACAATGCCGCTACGACAAACGATATGGGAAGCGATACGAAAAACGAAAGGTCAAACCATGCTGCTGGCAAAAATTTCTCGAAGAGCTGCTGTACGCAATATGTGGTGTAGGCACCAATCATAAGGAACTCACCATGGCTCATATTGATAATTCCAGCCAAACCATATACGATCGAGAGACCCAATGACACCAAAATCAAAATGCTACCCAAACTAAGTCCGCTAAATACATTTTGGTAGATATTGTTATTGCGATCCACCATGTCGTAGTACTTAACCAACTTCTTACCCTTTGCGATATTTGTGTTGGATATGTCGTCACGCTTCATATATTCGCGAACGGCATTGGCGTATGCCATATCTTCACCCTCAGAAATAGCGTCAATCGCTACATTCTGCATCTCTTCGTCACCTGCCGACAAGTACAACTTATACAACGACTCGGTTGCTATGCCTTTAATTTTCGCGTCGCTCTCGGTCGAAGCTACACTCTCCAGAAGAGCTATATCTTGAGCGCTCTTCATTTGAGCTATCTGTAGATAAGCGGCACCACGCACCTCAGCTGATGGATCCGTGAGGTCGATGAATGGTTTCAAAGAGGCGAGTTTCATACGATCCTTGCGCGCCAATGTAACCTCATCGTTGTATTTGCCATCGAGAAGTTCCTCGACAAAAACCATTGTGCTATCACTGCGGTCGGTGCTCAAAAACAGGCACGCTTCGCTTATTAGCTCCTTATCACCACTAAAGATGTCGGCTATGGCAGAGCCGACCGACATCTCTGGTTGTGCATAGAGCTGGCAACCAAATACTACCGAAAGTATGGTTAACAATATCTTATGCAACATAATTCTTAATTTTTAGTTTGTGTGTGGGAAGCCCCGTCGAGGCCCCCACACTTATATTACTTTGAATACTCGCTGAATGGCTCAGGGATAACCAAATCAGATGTGCGGCTCAAAATCTCGAACTGACCATCCTCTTTGATCTCACCAATCACGGCATATTTAGCCAAGTGGTGGTTGTCTTTGTGCATCTTAACCAATCCAGCAGGTGACTCGAACTCCATCTCCGAAAGAGCTGCGATCACATCCTTAACCTCGAATGATTGTGCCTTCTCGGCAGCAGCTGCCCACAAGTAAACATCTGTGTATGCC
Organism: Rikenellaceae bacterium; assembly: GCA_047173955.1. Lineage (GTDB taxonomy): Bacteria > Bacteroidota > Bacteroidia > Bacteroidales > Rikenellaceae > Alistipes. The sequence goes on along the minus strand of JBCQUO010000024.1, from coordinate 15,264 downwards.
CAACAGATTGGATCGTCTGTCACACGCTTGTCGCCACCCGAAAGACCGTTCTTAGCGCAGAATGCTTTGAAGTCTGCTACAAATTTTTTGTTAGCCTCTGTCTCGTCGCTTTGGAAGTAGTTCCATGCTGCCAAGTGACCAACCAAATACTCTGTATCCATTGCACGAAGCTCATCCTCTGCTACCGAGAACGCCATGATAGGACATTTCTCTGCTGTAAGACCTTGGTTTGCAAACTCTTTGTAGAAAGGAACGTTGCTATCTCCATTGATTGTACTTAGCACACAAGCGTCACCCGATCCAGCAAATGCTTTGATCTTAGATACGATTGTTTGGTAATCTTGGTGTTGGAATGGAGTGTACTCCTCGATGATATTCTCGGCAGGAACACCTTTGGCCAACAAGTAGTTTTTCAAGATGTTGTTTGCCGTACGAGGGAATACGTAGTCTGTACCCAACAAGTAGAACTTCTTGAACTCGCCACCCTCCTCGCTCATTAGGTAATCAGCCGCAGGGATCAACTGTTGGTTTGGTGTAGCACCCGAGTAGATGATATTTGGAGAGCACTCCTGACCCTCGTACTGTACGGGGTAGAACAACAAACCTCCATACTCCTCAAAAACTGGAAGAACAGCTTTACGAGATACAGATGTCCAACATCCGAAAACAGCAGCTACCTTATCTTTACCCAACAACTCCTTTGATTTCTCAGCAAATAGGTCCCAGTTAGATGCAGGGTCAACCACCTTAGCCTCGATTGTTTTACCCATCACACCGCCTTTAGCGTTGATCTCCTCGATAGCCATCATCATCACGTCGCGAAGTGATACCTCAGAGATAGCCATTGTACCGCTCAATGAGTGAAGGATACCAATCTCTACAACATTCTCTTTTGAACTCTCTGCCGATGGGCATCCAGTAAATGTAAGTGCAGCAGCGAATAGCGCCGAAGCTGCAACAACTGATTTAGTAAATTTTTTCATTTTTCAACCTTTTTAATTTAACCTAAAAATATTTAACCTTTTCTTTTGTTCTTCTTGAATCTGGGTGCAAGTAAGTCAAAAAATCTGGGTTGAAAGGCTATATGAATGGGACTTTTTTTTACACTGCCACCCTGTGATGTAAATTTTCAACTAAAAAGGGTTTAAAACTTTATAATTTATTTTAAAATTGTAATTTCCCTATAAATTCCGCATTTTTTAAATTTTTGATGAAGTTTAATAACAGGGTGGTTGGATAGAGGGGCAAAAAAGCCCCCTTCTGCGACCTCTGGGGCCGCAAAAGGGGTGTATAAGAATTATTGTTTGTAGAATATTTATTAAATGAGACCGTTGCAAGGCGGCGAACTTTCAAAGATACCGCATAGTTCTGGTCGGTCACGTACAGATGTACGCTCCCTCGCAGCCCTCTGCGCTATCTTTAAAATTTCATCCACCTATCAACGTTCTCTTTTTCGGAGCAAAACTAACGTTTTGCAATGGTCTCTAAATATACCTAATCAAATCTATAAAATTAGCTTACTCAAACGTTTTAAATGAAGATGCGGGGATACCTCCCAAATTGTAAAGATTACCTTTGAACCAATTTTTGAATCCATATCGAGCCTTTGTTGGCTCTGGAACCGCCTTGCTGCTCAAGATCACAGTGTTGCTGCGAATACGTGCTGAGGCCTCCACAAAGATCCCATCCTCACCCGAAATCTCAAAATCGCGAATCTCCTCACCAAATGTCGAAAGGCCAATCTCCGCATTGTCAAATGTTATAACGATCGTGTTGTCCTTAATCTCTGCCGACTTAAATCTCGGACCGTCGGCCACGATACCCTTTAGTCCATATGTCTTGACTAGAGCTTGGTATGCAAACCTCTCGCCCACGACCCTTTTGTTGGATGGGTGGATGCAATCTTGAAGCCCTGCGTCCGACAAGCAGACCATTCCCGAATTGGGGATTATATCGACCGCTTTGGACATCTCCTCGCGCATATACATCGAGATCGTATCGGTCTGAGCATAGCGCGTATACTCAAATGGAGCGATCTGCGCATAGTAGAATGGCATCTCTTCGTTGCCCCACTCCTCTCTCCACTTAGAGGCCAAATCCGATAGCTTTTGGCAATATGTATCGGGACGCATTCTGTCGCTTTCGCCTTGATACCAAATAAAACCTCGCGCTGCAAAGCCAATAATAGGGTTTATCATGCCGTTGTAGAGCCCTCCGGGGTAGTGTTGACTTCTGGGCGATGATTTTTTCTCGCGTTGTTGAACATCAATATAACTATTGGCATCCTCGGGGCAGGTCCAGCTGTTGATCGACGTGCCACCCCACGACGAGACCAAAATGCCGATGGGGATGTCGAGACTTGTTCGTAGTGTGCGGCCAAAGTAGTATGCCGTGGCGCTCATTGGAGCGACAACTTCGCTGTTGGCCTCGCTCCAACCTAGGCTTGTGATTGTGCTAAGAGGGGTGTCCGACACTGCATGTTCCACATCCATCACGCGAAGTTGTGGATCACGTGACGTTGCGATGTCGTGGTTGGCACCTTCGACAGGCTGAGAATTAAATCCCGTCATCATCATCTCCATGTTGGATTGCCCCGATGCGATCCACACCTCACCTATTAATACATTGCTAAGGGTTACCTCCTCGCCATCGCTTATGGTTATGGTGTAGGGTCCGCCATATGTTGGGGTCTCGACCTCCAATCTCCAATCTCCATTGTCGTTGGCTTTTGTCTTGGTTGTTTTGTTGTCCCACGACGTGGTGATGCTGATTGTCGCCTTTGACTTGTCGGATGATCCCCAAATAGGGGCTTGTGTCTCTTGTTGAAGGATCATGTTATCCGAAAAGAGCGGAGTGAGCGTGATCTTGGCATCGGCCCTTGACAAGGCAAAGATCGAGAGCAGCGAGATAAGAAGTTTCTTCATATGTTTTAGTAGTTAAATTTACACAAAGGTAGACTATTTATACCAGCTGCAAAATTTAATAGCGATAAAAACTGTGAAAAATTCGATAAAAAATGCTATTTAGTATATTATCTATTTTAAATTACCTATAAGTATTATATCTTTGTTTGGTAAAGAAAACAAACTATATCTTAAATATGAAGAAATTAAAATTATGTGGAGTTGCCGTGTTGCTGCTTGTATGCTCTCTTACGACCAAAGGGTATTGTCAAGCGTCACAAGAGGCTATCTCTATGACCTTGGAGGAGTGCTTGGAGTATGCGAAGCAAAATAGCATCACCCTCCAAAAAGCAAAGTTGGAGATCGACAATAGCGATGCGAGTATCGTTAGTGCTAAGGGTAACTTCCTCCCCTCAATCTCGGGTTCGGTGTCGCAGAGCCTAAGTAGTAACCCTCTGAGCAACGACTCCAACAAGAGTAGCTATGGCGGTTCTTATGGCTTGGATCTCTCGATGACTCTCTATAACGGAGGTAAAAACAGGTACCAACTTCAACAAAGCCTCTTGGGAAGCGAGGTTTCGAACCTCGAGCTGGCTGAGTTCGAGAACTCTTTGGAGGTTGCCGTAACGGAGGTCTATGTCGAGATACTCTACGCTATTGAGCAGATCGAGGTGGCCAAAACAAATGTAGAGATGAACCTCAAAAATGAGGAGCGTGGTAAGGCGTTCTTCGAGGCGGGAAGCATCAACGAGGTTGATTATGCTCAACTTCAGAGTGCTACAGCCACTAGCCGCTATAGCCTTGTGGTCTCTAAGACGCAACTAAGCAACCTATATGTGGTGTTGAAACAACTTCTCGAAATCTCTAATAGTTCGACAATCGCGGTTGTGGAGCCAGCTCAATATTCGGAGCTTACCGACACTACAATCCCCTCGGTGAGTGAGGTCTACGATGAGGCTTTGGAGTCGCGTCCCGAAATTCAATCATCTAAACTCAATGTTCAAACCGCAGAGTTGAGCACCAAAATCGCTCAGTCGGGATATTTGCCAACCCTCAGCCTTTCGGCAGGAACGGGTGTGAGTCACAATAGTTCAAGTAGTTATACATTTAGCGGACAGTTGCGCGAGAACTTCAGTACATCGGTCGGTTTGAACCTCTCGGTGCCTATCTTTAGTCGCTTTAGCAACCGAACAGCTGTTCGTATTGCCAAAAACAACGCTGTGAGCGCAGAGCTATCGTTGACCGAGGCGGAGAAGGATCTATACCAAACAATCGAGACGTTGCACAACAACGCTACAACATCGTACGCAAAGTATGTGATGTCGGAGTACCTGTTGGCTGCAACCCAAAAGAGTATGGATCTCACAACCCAGCAGTATGAGTTGGGTATGAAGAATATCATCGAGCTCCTCACCGAACAGGATAACTACAACCAAACATATCAGGACTTCTTGACCAATAAGTATCAACTTATCCTCAATAAAGCACTGCTTAACTACTACAAAACGAATATAATTAAACTATAAAGATATCATGACAAAGAAGAGAATTATAATTGGCGCAATCGTCGTTGCAGTAGTGGCGGTGGTAGTAATATTTATCTTGCCTAGCGGCTCCAAAGGCGATAACGTGAATTGGATCACAACCATCGCCGAGGAGCAACAGATCACCGAAAGTGTGACAGCTACAGGTACTATCGAACCAGTAACTTTGGTCGATGTGGGTACGCAGGTGTCGGGAATCTTAACGACGCTATATGTGGACTACAATAGCGTTGTGACAAAGGGTCAAGTCATAGCTGAGCTCGACAAGAGTACACTTTTGCTCACTCGCAACACATGTCGCAACAATGTGGCTTCGGCAAAGAGCAAGCTCGATTACGAGTCGGCAAACTACAAGCGTGTTAAGGCTCTTTTTGAGAAGGGCTTGATCGCCGATAGCGACTATGAGTTGGCTCTATATAACTACGAGTCGGCATACAATAGCTACGAGGTGTCGAAGAACAACTTGGAGGTTGCGGAGACTAACCTTGGTTATGCTACGATCTACTCTCCAATCGACGGTGTTGTTTTGTCAAGAAGCGTTGAGGAGGGTCAAACTGTAGCCTCTAGCTACTCTACTCCAACACTCTTCACTGTGGCGGCCGATTTGACAGATATGCGTGTTATTGTCGATGTCGATGAGGCAGATATAGGTAATGTAACAGAGGGTCTACGTGCTACCTTTACTGTGGATGCCTTCCCTCTCGACACCTTCGAGGGTGAGGTTATTCAGGTTCGCCAAGAGGGAATCGAGGAGAGTAACGTTGTTACCTACGAGGTTGTGATCTCGGCTGCAAACCCAAATCTTAAGCTTAAACCGGGACTTACGGCAAATGTCGAGATCTTTACAATGGATGAGACCTGCAAAACAGTTGTCTCTGTGGCGGCGCTATCGTTTACCCCTCCAACTCCAGACGATGCTCCAAGCGAGGAGGAGTTGCAACAGCAGATGGCTGCTAATGGCGGAGGTCGTCCCGAAGGAATGGGTGCAGGCGGCCCTCAAGGTATGGGTGGCCCCGGTGGTATGGGCGCTCGTCAAAAGAGGGTAGCGGCTAAGAAAGGCGACATGAGTACCATTTGGATTTTGACCGATGGTAAACCTCAGCCACGCGAAGTGGAGGTTGGTATCACCAATGGAATCCTAACCGAGATCAAGGGTGTGCCGCAAGGAACAGAGGTGATTACAGGTATGGAGTTTTTGACCACATCGGAGGCTAAAGCTGCAACAACAACTACCTCAAGCCCATTCGTTCAGAAGCGTCCGGGTCAAAAATAGTGGACCATGAAGAAGAAAGTAATTGAATTAAAGAATATTAAGCGATACTTCTATATCGGCGAAGAGACTGTAAAGGCTCTTCGCGGAGTATCGTTTGCCATCGAAGAGGGTGAGTTTGTGACGATCATGGGTACGTCGGGTAGTGGTAAGAGTACGCTGCTCAATATGCTTGGTTGTCTCGATATGCCAACTTCGGGAGAGTTCTATTTGGACGAGGTGGCGGTGGCTGGTATGAGTAACGACCAGCGCGCAAAACTTCGTAACCAAAAGATCGGGTTTGTGTTCCAGAACTACAACCTGTTGGCCAAAACCACAGCTATAGCCAATGTGGAGTTGCCACTTTTGTATACGAGTGGCGTGAGTGCCTCGGAGCGTCAAAGGCGAGCTGTAGAGGCACTTACAGCGGTAGGATTGGCCGATAGGCTCTATCACAAAAGTAACCAGATGAGTGGAGGCCAGATGCAGCGTGTAGCAATCGCGCGTGCGTTGGTCAACAACCCTGCGGTGATTTTGGCCGATGAGGCTACGGGAAACCTCGATACGCGTACATCGTTCGAAATTTTGGTGCTTTTGCAGAAGCTCCATGCCGAAGGTAAGACGATTATCTTTATCACCCACAACCCCGAAATGGCGGAGTTCTCGAGCAGAACAATCACCCTTCGCGACGGACGGATAAAGAGTGATATTTATAACAACAATATTAGTAGTGCGCAAGAGGCTCTTGCGGCATTACCAGTAGTAGAGGAGTAGACGATTATGAATTTAACGAATCTTTTTGCTATCGCTATCAAAGCGCTGGGCAACAATAAATTGAGGGCGCTGCTCACGATGTTGGGAATCATCATCGGTGTGGGGTCGGTTATCACGATGCTCGCTATTGGTCAAGGCTCCAAAGCCAGTATCAATGCCCAAATCTCGGAGATGGGTTCCAATATGATTATGATACGCCCGGGATCAGATGTGAGGGGTGGAGTTACACGTGACCCCGCAGATGGACAAACACTAAAAGCGCCAGATTATGAGGCGTTATATAACCTCACAGAGTACCTAGCTGCGGTGAGCCCTTATGTGTCGTCGTCGGGTCAATACATATATGGCGCAAATAACTATCCTTCAACGATTTCGGGTGTGACGGAGGATTATATGACCATTCGCCAATTGAAGTTGGAGAGTGGAACGATGTTTACAGAGATGGATATCACAACTGCCGCAAAGGTATGTGTGATAGGTAAGACGATCAAGGATTATCTCTTTGATGATGATGTAGATCCAATAGGAAAAGTTATTCGCTTTAAGACGATTCCATTTCGTGTGATTGGAGTTCTTCAAGAGAAGGGTTACAACACCATGGGTCAAGACCAAGATGCGATTGTCCTTGCTCCATACACCGCGGTGATGAAGAGAATTTTGGCGGTGACCTACTTCAATCAAATATATGCCAGTGCGGCAGATGAAGATAAAACAGAAGAGGCGGTAGAGGCTGCGACAGCTCTTTTGCGTTCGAACCATAAACTTTCGCAGACAGCAAATGATGATTTCCACATTCGTACTCAACAAGAGCTTGCGACGATGATGACCTCTACGAGTAGCCTTATGACAACTCTTTTGGCCTGTGTAGCAGCTATTTCGCTTATCGTGGGTGGTATCGGAATTATGAATATCATGTATGTGTCGGTCACGGAGCGTACCAAAGAGATTGGTCTTAGAATGTCGGTTGGAGGTCGAGGAATAGATATCTTGGCGCAGTTCCTAATCGAGGCTATCATCATCTCAATATCGGGTGGTATCATAGGTGTGATATTTGGTTGTGTTGCGGCGTGGGCTGTGAACTACTTCGCAGGGTGGCCTATCTTGGTGGAGTCATGGACCATTGTGCTCTCATTTGCGGTGTGTAGTATCACGGGTGTATTCTTTGGATGGTATCCAGCCAAAAAGGCTGCGGCACTTAATCCAATTGATGCCCTTAGGTATGAGTAAAAAATCGGATGGTGGTGAAGATAGATGCACTAAATAACAAAAACTTAATGCTCACACTCCAACTCTTGGGTTGGGGTGTGGTTTTAGGTATCTCACTGTTTTGGAGTTTCGGCTCAGCATCAGAGAAGATAGATTCATATGGAGTGGCTCGTTTCACAATGAATATCATCATTCCGCTGATGTTTATCTATCTGCTTAACTATGCGATCCTAATTCCTCGGTACCTATTTAATAATAAGAAGGGTGTTTTCTTTGGGGCAAATTTCTGTTTGGTTCTGTTTTTGTTGGCTATCTCATATGCGATAAGTAAATATGATCTGTTGGCTAGCCTGCGTCCCAACCCCACAAAGCGAAGGATAGATCCGAACCTGATGTTTATTGCTCGCGATCTTGTGAACTACGTTTTGATGATTGGATTGGTTACGGCACTTCGACTCTCGGAGCGATTGCACGAAAGCGAGGAGGCTTTGCGCGAGGCGGAGAGTGCGAGGGTAAAAGCGGAGTTGGCCAACCTGCGCAGCCAAATTAATCCTCACTTTTTGCTCAATACACTAAACAATATCTACGCCCTCACGGCTATAGATGCCGAAAAGGCTCAAAAAACAATCAAGGAGCTGAGCGATCTGCTGCGATATATCCTCTATGACAACCTCAATGATCGGGTTTTGCTCTCGGGCGAAATTGGCTTTCTGAAGAGCTATATCGAGCTTATGAGCATACGCCTGCCACGCAGGGTAAAGATCACCACGTCACTCAATACCCCGTCGGGAGATGATACCTATATCGCCCCGATGATCTTTATCTCACTTATCGAGAATGCCTTTAAACATAGCGTGAGTGCAAGTGGGGAGGGTTTTATAGATATTAGTTTTGATGTCGACACCCAAAAAGGGGAGATGACCCTAGCTATCAAAAATAGCAATCACGCCAAACGAGACCAAGATAAAAGTGGTCATGGTATAGGGCTCGAGCAGGTGCAGAGACGCTTAGAGCTTCTCTACCCCAATAGCCACACGTGGGTCGTAGAGCAAGATGAGATGATTTATAGTAGTGTGTTGACACTCAAAACACAGGTTAAAAGCAGCGTATGATTTTAAAGACAATAGTTATAGATGATGAGCCGTTGGCTTCGATGCTTCTGGAGAGTTATATCGCTAAAACTCCCTTCTTGGAGCATACAGCCACCTTTTCGACTGCAGTCGAGGCGATGAACAGCGAAGAGTTGGCCTCGGCCGATCTGCTCTTCTTGGATATTCAGATGCCTACGCTCACGGGGTTGGAGTTTAGCCGCATGGTTGATCCCAAAACGAGAATAATTTTTACCACCGCATTTAACCAATACGCTATAGATGGCTATAAGGTTAATGCGCTTGACTATCTTCTGAAGCCTATTTCGTATGTTGATTTCCTCTCTGGGGCCCAAAAAGCTGTGGAGTGGTTCAAACTCAAAGGTCATGTGGATGGAGGTTCTACGGAGGAGCCGCAGAGTGCTAGAGTGCAAGATTCTATTGAGTCTATATATGTTAAATCCGAATATAAGTTATTGCGCATAGAGCTCGAAAAACTTCTATATGTCGAAGGGCTAAAGGATTACGTAAAGTTTCAAGTCGAGGGCGAACCCAAGCCTATATTGTCGTTGATGAACATAAAACGTGCCGAGGAGCTACTTCCTTCGGACCAATTCATCAGGATTCATCGTTCTTTTATCGTACGAAAAGATAAGATAAAAGTGATCGAAAGGAGCCGAATAGTCTTCGATCAAGAGCGAATTCCCATAGGTGAGAGCTATAAATCGGCACTTCAAGAGTACTTAAAAATACGTAGTATTTGACACGTAATCAGTGAGTTTGTAAATATTTTTAACCCCCTGACTTTAAAAATGTATAAAAAAGTTTGGTGGATGCAATATTTTATATATCTTTGTACCCGATAGTTGTTGTTAGTGAACGATTGGATGTGTGGGTTAAATCAAGGTCCAATTATATGTTTTGGGGGCGAGATAAAACGGTTGCCGGGCAGCGTGGAGTATTGATAAATGTGTTTGTGGAGTGTTTGGGCAAGGTTTATGCTAATAGATGTGAGTTACCAATATAGAAGCTAATGACCTATTAATATAATAAGAAACTTAATTTAAAATAATTAATATCATGAAAATTAGAAATTTTTTGGTTGCAGCTTTGCTGCTAGTGACTGCTAGTTCTCAGGCTCAGGCTCAGACTAGTGATTCAACACCAGTTTATGTACAAAATTCATTTTGGTCAAACTGGTTTGTTGACGCAGGTGTAGGTGCTCTTCTTTATGCAGGTGACGCAGATTCTTCTGGTGACTTCGCAGGACGTATCGCTCCAGCAGTTAACATCAACTTGGGTAAGTGGATTACTCCTAACTTGGCAGTACGCGTAGGTTACCTAGGTGTTCAGTCTAAGGGTTACACTTTCGGTGGTGTAGAGCAAGATTGGACTCTTACAAACATCCGTATGGACGCGATGTTGAACGTAATCAACTTCTTCTGTGGTTACAATGCTGATCGTCTTTACAGCCCAATCCCATACGCTGGAGTTGGTCTAGTTCGTAACGGTTCAAACGGTGTTGACGAGATCGGTGGTACTTTGGGTCTTCAAAACAGCTTCAAACTTAGCGACGCTTTCAACCTTAACCTTGATGTAAACGGTACTATCGTTAAGGATCGTTTGGACGGTGAGCTTGGTGGTAAGAGACTTGAGGGTTTCCTTGCTGTAACAGTTGGTGCTACTTACAAGTTCAACCCACGTGGATGGAAAGTTCAAGAGGCTTCTGACTTGATCGACAAGTCTGTACTTGACGGAATGGTTTCTAAGTCTGAGCTAGAGAAGGCTCAAGAGCAAGCAAGAAACGCTCAAAAAGAGAACAAGGGTCTTAAGGATGAGCTAGCTAGCACTAAGAACCAACTTACTTCAGTTAAGTCTGCTCCTAAGTCAGAGACAGTTATCTCTTCTTGCATCGTATTCTTCGAGGTTGGTTCTTCTAAGTTGAGCAAAGAGGATTTGGTTACTTTGAAATTGGCTGCTGAGGCTATCAACGCTGACAAATCAGGTAAGACTTTCAGTGTAGTTGGTTATGCTGACAACGCAACTGGTGGTTCTGCTGTTAACGAGAAGGTAAGTAAGGCTCGTGCTGAGGCAGTTTGCAACGCTCTTGTAAATGACTTCGGTGTTGACAAGTCTAAGCTTAACGTATCTTACAAAGGTGGTGTAGACAACATGTACTACAACGATCCTAAACTTAGCCGCGCGGTAATCGTAGAGTAAGTTTTGTAACAATAAATTAAGTAACATGGAGGTGATTGGCAGTGTGCTAGTCACCTCTTTTTTTGTATATATGCGATATTTGCATTGGGATATAAAAAAATAGATAACACGCTAATAATCTGGGGAATTTTGTGTAAGTTTGTGGCTATTTAGTATCGGCGTTGTTCTTTGGGGTAAGTTATTATACATAACCATCCCAAGATTTTAATAATTGATTAATTTTTTGCTTAGGAGATGCAAAAACTCATGAATATCGTAGAGGTCAAGGATGTTACCAAAAATTTTGGTAATAATTGTGTTCTTGATCGTGTTAGCCTTTTTGTACGCAAGGGTGAGTTTGTTACAATATTAGGCCCTTCGGGCTGTGGTAAATCCACCATGCTAAGGATTATATCGGGGCTGGAGACTGTGACTTCGGGTGTAATTACTATCTCGGGTGAGGAGATGACCTCTACTCCACCCCATAAACGTCCTGTGAATACTGTATTCCAAAAATATGCCCTTTTCCCCCACCTAAATGTATACGATAATATCGCGTTTGGCCTTAAACTCAAAGGTGTTGGGCGCAAAGAGATGGATCGTGAGATTACGGCAGCGCTCAAGATGGTCTGCATGAGTGATTATGAGGATCGTGAAGTGAACTCTCTCTCGGGAGGTCAGCAGCAGAGGGTCGCAATTGCGCGAGCTATTGTCAATAAGCCCGATGTATTGCTCCTCGACGAGCCGATGGCGGCCTTGGATCTTAAGATGAGGCGCGAGATGCAGATGGAGTTGAAGCAGATGCACAAAGAGTTGGGGATAACTTTTATATATGTGACTCACGATCAGGAGGAGTCGCTTGTTCTCTCGGATACAATTGTGATTATGAACGGCGGAAAGATCCAGCAGATAGGCTCACCGATAGATGTATATAAGGAGCCTGTAAACTCTTTTGTCGCGGACTTTATAGGTCAGAGCAATATGTTGGATGCGGTGATGATCGACGACAACAAGGTCGAAATATTGGGTGAGGTATTTGATTGTGTAGCAAAGGGTTTCGGCCAAAATAGACCCGTAGATGTTGTGATACGTCCCGGAGATATCTCGATCTGTCCACAAGATGCTACAGGAATGATTTCGGGAAGGGTTGTGGCCTCGACTTTTAAGGGTGTATACAACGAGATGATTGTCGAGACTGCTTCGGGTTATAGGTTTATTGTCCATGACTCGGTGCCATTTTCTATCGGTGAGGAGGTTGACCTGCGAGTTGTGCCCAACGGCATGCATATAATGGCCAAGGAGCGTTTGTGTAATAGTTTCGAGGCGACAGTTGTTGATGATACCCACATTATGATGTTGGGTGAGCGTTTCGAGGTCGATGCGCCTATGTCGGACATGGAGCGAGGCGAGGTGGTCGTAGCGGAGGTTGATTTCGAGAATGTGACTTTGGTCGACGACAAGGAGGATGGGGCCTTTATCGGAAATATCACCTACCTGTTATTTAAGGGTAACCACCACCACCTAACGGTCAAAACTCAGGATGGGGAGCTCTTTTATGTCAACACTCAGGAGATATGGGATAAAGGAGATAGTGTCGGAATAAACATAGAGCCATCGGCCTTTCGTATTGTCAAGAGGGGGTAAGTTCTCCTTTATAATTGTGAGGAACAGTTGAAATGATAAAAAAATTACAATCACTATTTACTCTGCGAAGGAATTGGACCATTCCTTATGCGATTTTTCTGGCAATTTTTGTGTTGCTACCTCTGTTATTGATTCTCTATTACTCCTTCACCAACGATGGCGGGGAGTTTTCGCTCTCCAATTTCAGGCGTTTTGTCCTCCACAAAGAGGAGCTCTATACGTTGATTTATTCTGTTGGTATAGCGATTATAACCACTGTGATATGCATTGTTTTGGGCTATCCAGTGGCTTGGATCTTGAGCAACAAGAGGTTGAATCGTTCGAGCCTGCTCATTGTTCTCTTTATCCTTCCCATGTGGATCAATGTGCTGATACGCACACTAGCCACTGTGGCATTGTTTGACTTTATGTCGCTCCCTTTGGGCGAAGGGGCGTTGATATTTGGTATGGTCTATAACTTTTTACCCTTTATGATCTACCCGATCTACAACACGCTCTCCTCGATGGATGAATCTTTGATCGAGGCGGCCCAAGATCTGGGGGCTAAGGAGTCGACGGTTTTCTACAAAGTTATCTTCCCGCTCTCTATGCCGGGGGTTGTGAGTGGTGTTATGATGGTCTTTATGCCTACCATATCGACCTTTGCTATCGCGGAGCTATTGACGATGAATAATATCAAGCTCTTTGGTACAACGATCCAAGATAACCTAAACAATGGGTTGTGGAACTATGGCGCTGCGCTGTCGCTCATAATGCTTGCTATCATAGGTATAACCACTGCGATGTCGGGTGATGGCGATGGTGGTAAATCAAATGAGGGAGGATTGATCTGATGGTAAAGTTTTTCGCTAAGGCATATGTCTGGATGTTGATTGTCATCCTCTATCTTCCGATTTTTGTTATTGCGGTATTCTCATTCACGGAGTCCAAGGTGTTGGGTAACTGGACGGGTTTTTCGACGGAGCTATACACTTCGGTCTTTAGTGGAGGGGTAAATAAGGCGCTGACTACAGCCCTAATTAATACCTTTGTGATCGCTGTTGTGGCGGCAGGTGTATCGACTGTTTTGGGCAGTTATACTGCTGTTGGGCTCTATACGCTCAAAGGAAACAAGCGTAAATTGTTGGATTTTTTCAATAATATACCTGTCCTCAATCCCGATATAATCACAGGTATATCGCTGTTTTTGTTGTTTGTATTTTTGGGAATCACCCAAGGTTATCTCACTGTTATTTTGTCGCATGTCGCTTTTTGTACCCCCTATGTGATTTTGAGTGTAATGCCTAGGTTACAGAGTCTTAACCCCAATATCTATGAAGCGGCATTGGACTTGGGGGCTACACCCATGCAGGCGGTCAATAAGGTGATCGTCCCAGAGATACGTCAAAGTATGGTTTCGGGCTTTATATTGGCATTCACCCTCTCGATCGACGACTTCGCGGTGACGCTTTTCACCTCGGGAAATAACGGCTTGCAAACCCTCTCGACATATATCTACAACGATGCGCGTCGTGGAGGTCTAACCCCCGAGTTGCGTCCTCTCTCGACGATTATCTTTGTGGTGGTTTTGTTGTTGTTGCTCATTGTGAACTATCGCGCATCGAAGGCGCGCAAGAAACGTGAGGGGGCACTAAATACGAATTTTAATGCGAATTAAGATTATGGGAAAGAGGTTTTTGTTATCTATTATCGGAGTCGTTTGTATCTCCATAGCCTCATGTTTGGAGGCGAGTGCAGCACGCGAGAATGTGTTGAAGGTCTATAACTGGGCCGACTATATGGACGAGTCGTTGTTGGACGAGTTCGAGGAGTGGTACATGGAGCAGACGGGTGAACGTGTGAAAATTATATACCAAACCTTCGATCTCAACGAGGTGGCTCTCGCCAAGGTAGAACGTGCCAAGGCCGATTACGACTTGATGTGCCCCTCGGAGTATATCATCGAGCGAATGTTGAAAAAGGATCTGCTCACACCCATCATCAAAGATTTCGGTGACACCCCCAACTATCTGGGCAATATTGCACCATACATCACCGAGACATTTGACCAAATTAGTACGCCAGACAGAAAGGCAGCGGATTACGCTATCCCCTTTATGTGGGGAACAACGGGGCTTTTGTACAACACCCGAACAGTCACCCCCGAGGAGGCATCTAGCTGGGCGGTGATCTGGGACGAGAAGTTCAGAAATAGAATCTTTATGAAGGATGCCGTAAGGGATGTTTATGGTATCGTTCAAATCTATATCAATCAAGATAGGGTTGCGGAGGGGGGCCCCTTGTCCGATATTGTCAACGATTCGTCCCAAGAGTCTATATCGCGCGTTGCTGAGCACTTAATCAACCTCAGAGATAATGTCGCAGGGTGGGAGGTTGATTTCGGTAAAGAGATGATGACCAAGGAGAAGGCCGATATTAGTTTGTCCTATAGCGGCGATGCTGTGTGGGCCAAAGAGGAGGGGGCAGAAGTGGGTGTCGAGCTCGACTATATCGTGCCCCAAGAGGGTAGTATTGTCTGGTTCGATGGATGGGTTATCCCCAAATATGCCAAAAATGTGAAGGCGGCGAGCTACTTTATAAATTTTATGTGCCGCCCAGACAATGCACTGCGCAATATGTACGAGATCGGATATGTGACCGCTGTGGCGACCCCCGAG